>NZ_JAIBFH010000466.1 GCF_019459675.1 Arenimonas sp. | reverse complement strand
CCCCCCCCCCCCCCCCGCCGCGGCGCGGGGGGGCCCGGCGCCGCGCCCATCCACTCACTTGGGTGAAGAGCCGTTTTTTGATGCTGGCCTAGTGCGAGCGTTGGGCGGCGAAGAGGCCCAGGGTACGCAGGGCGTCGGCGCCGGGCAGGCCGGCCAGGGCGTCGGTCATGCGCTGGGCCTGGCGCGCGAGCTCGGTGCGGGCGCCGTCCATGCCCAGCAGGGAGGGGTACGTGGACTTTTCCTGGGCCTGGTCCTTGCCGGCGGTCTTGCCCAGCTGGGCGCTGTCGCCTTCGATGTCCAGCAGGTCGTCGCGGATTTGGAAGGCCAGGCCCAGCGCCGACGCGTACTCGTCCAGCGCGGCGATCACCGCCGGCGCAGCGCCGCCGGCCAGCGCGCCCATGCGCACGCTGGCGCGGATCAGCGCGCCGGTCTTGAGCGCATGCAGCTGCTGCAGCGCCGCGGGCTGAAGGCGCTGGCCGGTGGCGTCCATGTCCAGCGCCTGGCCGCCGCACATGCCCGCCGCGCCGGTGGCCTGCGCCAGCGTGGCCAGCCAGGCCACGCGCAGCGACGCGTCGCCGGGCGCGGCCGCCAGCAGTTCAAACGCCAGCGACTGCAGTGCGTCGCCGGCCAGGATGGCGGTGGCTTCGTCGAAGGCCACGTGCACCGTGGGCTGGCCGCGGCGCAGGTCGTCGTCGTCCATCGCCGGCAGGTCGTCGTGCACCAGCGAAAAGGCGTGGATCAGTTCGACCGCAGCGGCGGGCGCGTCCAGCAGGGTTTCATCGGCGCCCGCGGCGGTGCCGGCTGCGTACACCAGCAGCGGGCGCAGGCGCTTGCCGCCGCCAAGTACGGCGTGGCGCATCGCCGCGTGCAGGCGCGTGGGCGCCAGCGTACTGCGGGGCAGGGCGGTTTCGAGCCGGGCTTCCACGCGCTGCAGCCAGCGCGCGCGCTCCGCCTCAGGAAGCATCGGGCTGGAAGGCCTGGCCGCTGTCGGGATCAACCGGGTCGCTGAGCAGGCGCACGCGCAGCTCGGCTTGTTCCAGCGCGCCCTGGCACTGGCGGTAGAGATTCACGCCGCGCTCGTAGGCGGCCAGCGAATCGTCCAGGGTCAGGTCGCCTTTCTCCATCTTCTGGACCAACTGCTCGAGTTCATCGAGCGAGGTCTCGAACTGGGCGACGGGCGACGGCGGCGGTGCGGGGGTCTTGGCGGCCATGGGTGAAGTTTGCGCGGCCGCTTGGGGCACGGTCAATGCATGGCCGCATCAGGTGCTGGCCGGCAGCCGCTCCAGCCGCGTGCCGTGCTCGGCAAGCCAGCGGTGCAGCTGGCCCGAAAGCGCCACGTCGCCGGCGGCCAGCAGCGTGCCGTCGGGGGCAAACAGCAGCGGCAGGCGCGCGCGCTGCCAGGGCGGCACGCCCAGGTCCTGCAGCACGTGCTTGAGTTCGCTGGAATGGCTGCGGCCGGGCCGCACCAGCCGCACGCCGCCCACCCCCGCGCGCACCTGAAGCGGTGCGTCGAACGCCCGCGCCGGCGCCAGCTGCAGGCAGTCGCCGCCGGGCAGGGGCAGCGCCTGCGTGCCGTCCCAGGCGGCGCGCCAGTCGGCGGGCAGCGGCGGCTGTTGCCAGCCTGCGTGCAGCAGGTCGCGCCAGCGGTGGATTACCGCGCCCGACCACGCGAATTTCGCGCGCGCATCGGCGCGGGCCGGCATCAATTCGGCGCTGATGGTGCCCAGCGCCCGGGCCGACAGCATCGGCAGGCCCAGCTGCGCCGTCCAGCGCCGCAGCAGCCGGTGCTGCCAGTCCGGCGGCTGCGCCAGCAGCGCGGGCACCGACAGCGTGGCCGGGTCCGGCCCCTGCACCCGGGCCAGCCTGCTGGCGTCTTCGGCGGTCAGCAGGTCCTGCTGCGCGGCCAGCAGGCCGGCGCTGCGGGCGAAGCCGGCGTCCGCCTGCGGCCAGCGCTCCCGCAGCACCGGCAGCACGCGGTGGCGCAGGAAATTGCGGTCGTGGTGTTGGCTGGCGTTGGACGGGTCTTCGATCCAGCGCAGGCCGTGTTCCAGCGCATAGGCGTGCAGCTGCGACTGCGGCACCGCCAGCAGGGGCCGCCACAGCCAGCCGCGGCCGAACGGACGCAGGGTGCGCATGGCGCCCAGGCCGTCGCCGGAGCCGCGCAGCAGGCGCAGCAGCAGGGTTTCGGCCTGGTCGTCGCGGTGGTGGGCCAGGGCGATCAGCTCGCCCGGTGCCTGGTGGGCCGCGAAGGCCTCATGGCGCGCGTCGCGCGCGGCGGCCTCCAGGCCGTCGCTGCGGTCGCCTACGGTCACGCGCCGTGCCTGGAAGGAAACTCCCAGCCCGGCGCAGACGTCGCCGCAGGCCTGCGCCCAGTGCGCTGAATCGGGATGCAGGCCGTGGTCAACGTGCAGCGCACGCAGGCCGCGGTCGCGCAGCCGTGGATCCTGCGCCGCCAGATGCAGCAGCACCGTCGAGTCCATGCCGCCGCTGAAGGCGACCGTGACCGGGCCGTCAGCGGGCGCAGCGGGCAGGGTCAGCACCATGGCGCCTGCCTCCGGGCGCAGCCGCCGTGCGGGATGCCCGTGGCCAGGCGGCCGCGGGCGCCGGGGGTCATGCCGCCTCGTAGGCGCCGTAGCTGCGCAGGCGGCGGTAGCGGTTGTCGAGCAGGTCGGGCGTGGCGACCTGGTCCAGCAGCGCCAGTTCTTCCAGCAGCGTGGCCTTGAGCGTGGCGGCCATGGCCGCCGGGTCGCGGTGCGCGCCGCCCAGCGGTTCGGGCACGATGCGGTCGATCAGCTTGTGTTCGAACAGGCGCTTGGCCGTGAGGCCCAGGTTCTCGGCGGCGTCGCGGGCCTTGTCGGCCGACTTCCACAGGATGGACGCGCAGCCTTCCGGCGAAATCACCGAGTAGGTGCTGTATTCAAGCATCAGCGTGCGGTCGCCCACGCCGATGGCCAGCGCGCCGCCCGAGCCGCCTTCGCCGATCACGGTGCAGATGACGGGGATCTTGAGTTCGGCCATTTCCAGCAGGTTGCGGGCGATGGCTTCGGACTGGCCGCGTTCTTCCGCGCCCACGCCCGGGTAGGCGCCCGGGGTGTCGATGAAGGTGAACAGCGGCAGCTTGAAGCGCTCGGCCATCTTCATCAGGCGCAGCGCCTTGCGGTAGCCCTCGGGCCGCGGCATGCCGAAGTTGCGCTTGATCTTGGCCTTGGTGTCGCGGCCCTTCTGCTGGCCGATCACCATCACGGCGCGGCCGTCCAGCCGGGCCAGGCCGCCGACGATGGCGGCGTCGTCGGCGTAGGCGCGGTCGCCGGCCAGTTCGTGGAATTCATCGAACACCAGGCCCAGGTAGTCGTTGGTGTAGGGCCGCTGCGGGTGCCGCGCGAGCTGCGAGATCTGCCAGGGCGTCAGCGCCTTGAAGATCTCGGCGGTGCGCGCCCACAGTTTCTCCTGCAGGCCATTCACCTCGGTTTCGATGTTGACGGCCGGTCCGGTGCTGGCCTTGCGCAGTTCCTGGATTTTTGCGTCCAGTTCGGCGATGGGCTGTTCGAAATCAAGGAAGTTCGGGTTCATGCGGTTACTCGGTGAAGACGCCCGAGCCTGCGGCCGGCCGTCTAGAGCAAAGGTTCTAAGCGCGGGATTCTAGCGGGGTTGCGGCCCGGGGCCAAACCTCAGCCGCCCTGCTGCCAGGGACGGTGCAGCTGCAGGCTGACCTGGCTGACGCCGGGCAGGGCGCGCAGCTGGCTGATCAGCTCGGGGTCGGTGCGCACGCCCTGGCTGCCGTTCACCTCCAGCACGCCCCGGGCCTTGGCCGGGGTCAGCAGGTCCAGCCGCAGCGGCGTGGCGCCCGGGCGGAAGGCGGCCAGGATCGCCTGCAGCCGGTCCCAGGCGCCCAGGGCGCGCAGGTCCACGGTCAGGCCAAGGCGCCGGGCGTGCTGGGCGCACAGGGCGCGGAAGTCCCAGCACTGGCGCGCGCGCAGCACGAAGCCGCCCGAGAACTGGTCTTCGGCCAGGTTGCCTTCCACCAGCAGGATGCGGTCGCGCGACAGCAGGTGCCCGCACTCGGCAAACGCCTCGCGGAAGAAGGCCACTTCAAGCTGGCCGCGACCGTCTTCGATGCGGGCGAAGGCCATGCTGTCGCCGCGCCGGCGCACGCCGGTGACGATGCCGGCCAGCACCACGGCGGCTTCGCCGCGGCGGTCCTTCTTGGCGCTCCACAGGCTGTCCAGGTCGGCCAGGGTGACGCCCACCAGCGACTGCAGTTCGCCGCGCCAGGGATCGAGCGGATGGCCGCTGAGGTAGTGGCCCAGGGTTTCGCGTTCGCCCAGCAGCTTGGTTTCCAGCGGCCAGTCGGGCGCTTCGGGAAGCTCGAGGTGGATTTCCGGCACGTCGCCCGCACCGCCGAACAGCGACACCTGGCCGGCGGCGCGTTCGCGCGCCAGCTGGTCGGTGGCCTTGATCACTTCGGGCAGCTGCAGCATCAGCGAGGCGCGGTTGCTGCCCAGCGCGTCCAGCGCGCCGGCGTGCACCATCGCCTCGAGCACGCGGCGGTTGAGCTTGGCCGAATCCACGCGCCGGCAGAAATCGAGCAGGTCGCGGAACGGGCCGCCGGACACGCGCGCCTCGACGATGGACTCGCAGGCGCCGCGGCCCACGCCCTTCACCGCGCCCAGGCCGTAGCGCACGGTCTTGCGGTCGTTGGCGACGAACATGTAGTCCGACGCGTTCACGTCCGGCGGCAGCACCGACACGCCGATCTCGCGCGACTCTTCCAGGAACGTCACCACCTTGTCGGTGTTGTCCATGTCCGAGGACATCGTGGCCGCCATGAACTCGGCCGGATGGTGGGTCTTGAGCCACGCCGTCTGGTAGGCGATCAGGGCGTAGGCGGCCGAGTGCGACTTGTTGAAGCCGTAGTCGGCGAACTTTTCCATCAGGTCGAAGATGGGGCTGGCGACGTCGGCGTGGATGCCCTGGGCGGCGGCGCCGCTCTCGAACTTCACGCGCTCCTTGGCCATTTCCTCGGGCTTTTTCTTGCCCATCGCGCGCCGCAGCAGGTGGGCGCCGCCCAGCGAATAGCCGGCCAGCACCTGGGCGATCTGCATCACCTGCTCCTGGTAGACGATCACGCCGTAGGTGGGCTTGAGGATCGGCTCGAGCAGTGGATGCGGGTAGCTGACCTGCGCGCGGCCGTGCCGGCGGTCGATGAAGTCGTCCACCATGCCCGCGCCCAGCGGGCCGGGGCGGTACAGCGCGGCAAGCGCGATCAGGTCTTCGAACACCTGCGGCTGCAGCTTGCGGATGTACTCCTTCATGCCGCGCGATTCGAACTGGAACACCGCGGTGGTCTGGCCCTTGGACAGCAGCGCGTAGGTGTCCGGGTCGTCCAGCGGCAGCGCCAGGATTTCCAGCGGCGGCACGTCGGCGGCTTTCCGCCTGACGTTGATGGCCTTCACCGCCCAGTCGATGATGGTGAGCGTGCGCAGGCCCAGGAAGTCGAACTTCACCAGGCCCACCGCTTCCACGTCGTCCTTGTCGAACTGGGTGACCACCGATTTGGCGGTTTCGCCCTTGGCCACGTGTTCGGCGAACAGCGGGCTGAAATCGGTGAGCGGCGTGGGCGCGATCACCACGCCGCCGGCGTGCTTGCCGGCGTTGCGGGTGAGGTCTTCCAGGCTGCGCGCCAGGTCGATCAGGTCGCGCACGTCGTCTTCGTCGCGGTAGCGCTGGGTCAGCTCCGCCGACGCCAGGTCGCTGTTTTTCTTCGCCGCCTCGCTCAGGCCCAGCGCGTCTTCCAGCGTGACGCCCAGGGTGAGCGGGATGAGCTTGGCCACCGAGTCCACGAACCCGTACGGATAGCCCAGCACGCGGCCGCAGTCGCGTACGGCGGCCTTGGCGGCCATGGTGCCGTAGGTGATGATCTGGCTGACCTTGTCGCGCCCGTACTTGCGGCCCACGTAGTCGATGACTTCGTCGCGCCGGTCCATGCAGAAGTCGATGTCGAAGTCGGGCATCGACACGCGTTCGGGATTCAGGAAGCGCTCGAACAGCAGGTCGTAGCGGATCGGGTCGAGGTCGGTGATGCCCAGCGACCACGCCACCAGCGAACCCGCGCCCGAGCCGCGGCCCGGGCCCACCGGGATGTCGTTGCGCTTGGACCAGTTGATAAAGTCGGCCACGATCAGGAAGTAGCCGGGGAAACCCATCGTCAGGATCACGCCCAGCTCGATGTCCAGGCGTTGGCGGTAGGCCGGCTCGTCGTGGCCGTCGGCCATCTCGAATTTCGCCAGGCGGTCGCTCAGGCCCCGGTGCGATTCCTCGCGGATCCAGCTGTC
>NZ_JAIBFH010000465.1 GCF_019459675.1 Arenimonas sp. | reverse complement strand
ACCTCCCCCCGCCGTGGCCGCGGCAAACCCCCCCGCCGCGGGCGCCCCCCGCCCCCCCGGCGGCGGGGGCGGCGGCGGCGAGCGCCAGCGCGCGGAGCTTGCGGCCGTCAGCCCTCCGCACGAAATGGCGCCGCCGCCCTCGCCCCCCGCGCCGGCCTCGGTGGCGGACCGCGCCATCGCGCCCGCCGCGTTCGCCCAGGCCATGCCCGAAGCCAACACCGAGAACTACGCCAGGCTCGACAGCAACGGCATCCTGCGCACGGCCGACCAGCCCGTCTCCACGTTCTCCATCGACGTTGACACCGGCAGCTACAGCAACGTGCGCCGCATGCTGGCCCAGGGCCAGCTGCCGCCCAAGGACGCGGTGCGGGTGGAGGAGATGGTCAACTACTTCGACTACGGCTACGCCGGTCCCGCCAACCGCAGCCAGCCCTTCCAGGTCACCACGGCCATCGCACCGGCCCCGTGGAACGACAAGCGCCTGCTGCTGCAGGTCGGCATCCAGGGCTACGACGTGGACCACAGCGAAATCCCGGCGTCCAACCTGGTGTTCCTGATCGACACCTCCGGCTCGATGTCGGACGCCGACAAGCTGCCCCTGCTCAAGGAAAGCTTCCGCCAGCTGGTGCCGCGCCTGCGCGCGCAGGACCGGGTGAGCATCGTGGTGTACGCCGGCAGCGCCGGCCTGGTGCTGGCGCCCACCCCGGGTGACCGCCACGATGAAATCCTGGCGGCGCTGGGCCGCCTGGAAGCCGGCGGCTCGACCAACGGCGGCGAAGGCCTGGACCTCGCCTACGCCATGGCCACCCAGGCCTTCATCAAGGGCGGAGTGAACCGCGTGGTGATGGCCACCGACGGCGATTTCAACGTGGGCGTATACGACCAGCGGGCGCTGGAAACCAAGGTGGAGCGTGGCCGCGAAGCGGGCATCGCGCTGACCACGCTGGGCTTCGGCCAGGGCAACTACAACGAAGCCATGGCCGAGAAACTCGCCGACATCGGCGACGGCAACCACGCCTACATCGACAACCTGATGGAAGGCCGCAAGGTGCTGGTGGAGGAAATGACCTCGACCCTGCTCACCATCGCCAGCGACGTGAAGATCCAGGTCGAGTTCAACCCCGCCACCGTGGCCGAATATCGACTCATCGGCTATGAAAACCGCCGCCTCAACCGCGAGGATTTCAACAACGACCAGGTGGACGCCGGCGAGATTGGCGCGGGCCATGACGTAACCGCGATTTACGAGATCAGCCTGGTGGGCTCGGGCGGCGAAGCGTCCGATGCGCTGCGCTACTCGCGTACGCAGCCCATGCCCGGCGCAGGCGCCGAGCTGGCCCATCTCAAGCTGCGCTACAAGCTGCCGGGCAACGACCGCAGCGTGCTGATGGAGCGCCCGGTCACCCGCCGCGACATCCGCGCACAGGCCAGCGAAAGCCTGCGCTTCGCGGCAGCCGTGGCGGCGTATGCGGACCTGCTGCGCGGCGGCACCCACAGCAACGGTTTCACCTGGGACCAGGTGGAAGCGCTGGCGCGCGGTGCCCGCGGCGAGGACACTTGGGGCTACCGCGGCGAGTTCGTGCAGCTGGTGGCGCAGGCCCGAAGCCTCAACCCCACACGCGACCCCGCGGTCGTGATCAGCCAAGAGTGAAACCATCGCCGTGACCCAGCCGCAGGACCCGCGCAAGCAGCCCCTCCAGGACGACGAGATCGCCCTGGCCAGGGTGCTGCGGGCCCTGCCGTCGGGGGAGCCGTCGGCGCGCGTGGACGATGCGATCCTCCGCGCGGCCACCGACGCGGCGTCCCCCGGGCGGCGCAAGCCGGCCCGGCGGCTTCCGTGGCTACCCACCTGGGCCATCGGCACCGCCGCCGCTGCCGTCCTGGCGGTGGGCATCGGCACCCAGCTCCGGCCGCCGCTGGCGCCGGAGACGTCGCCCGCTTCAATGTCGGAGGCCGTCAAACCAATGCCGCAGGCACGTGAGCGCCTGAGCGTGGACCTGATCGAACCCGACCCGTCGCGGGCACCACCGCCCGCCTCGGCGCCACCGGCACCGCGCCAATCCACGCGCAGCGCGCCACCGCCGCCCCCGCGTCACGTGCAACCGGCTCCGCCCCCGGCGCCGCCCGCGCCGGCCGCCGAGCCCCAGGCCTTCCCCAACACCGCGTCCATCGCGCCGGCCGCCAGCGCGCCATCGCTGGGTGCCGCCAATGAAGCGGCCCCCGTGGCGGAGCTGGCGCCGCAGCGCGAGGACCGCCTGCGCAGCGAGGCCACCGACCAGGCGCGTCGGGTGCACCAGGAGGCCTACGCGCGCCGCGCGCAGGCCAAAGCGTCGGCCGAAGGCGAAGTCGACGCGCGGGCGGAGGCAGGCGTCGCCGCTCCCGCCGCCGCCCAGGATGCGATGCAGGCCGCCGATGCCGCTGCCCCGCAGGCGGCGATCCTGCCGCCAGCGGCCGACGACACCGGGCTCGGCGTCGACGCCTGGATCGAACGCATCCGCGAACGCCTGCGCCAGGGCGATCGCGCCGGCGCGCGCGCCAGCCTGGGCCTGTTCATGCAGGCACACCCCGAGGCGTCGGTTCCCAGCGACCTCGACCGCCTGCGCTGATGGCGCTGGCGACGCTGGCGGCCCCGGCGCAGTTCGCGCTTGAAGCCAGGAAAAGCCGATTCCTGGCCCGCGCCTGCCCGGTGGACAGCCCCGAAGCCGCGATCGCCTGGCTGCAGCAGGCGTCCGATCCCGCCGCCACCCACAACTGCTGGGCCTACCGCATCGGCGCGAACTACCGCTCCAGCGACGACGGCGAACCCGGCGGCAGCGCCGGCCGCCCCATCCTGGCCGCGATCGATGGCCAGCAGCTCGACCATGTCGCGGTGGTGGTGACCCGCTGGTACGGCGGCACCAACCTGGGCGTCGGCGGCCTGGTGCGTGCCTATGGGGGTGCCGCGGCCGAATGCCTGCGCACCGCGCCGCGCCGGGAACAGGTGGACTGGCAGCACGCCTGCCTGGACTGCGCGTTCGCGCTGGCGGGCGCGGTGCACGCACTGCTTGACGCCAGCGGCGCGCAAAAGCTCCACGAACACTTCGACGAGCACGGTCTGCACTTGCGTTTGCGCCTTCCCGCCTCCAGCTATGCTGCACTGGCGGACCGGCTGCGTGATGTAAGCCGCGGCGCCGCCAGCCTGCGACCCCTCGAGAATCAGCCCCCATGAGCGACGCCACCGCCGCAAGCAAACCGCCGGTCAATTCGCTGCGCGGGCTGCTGCCTTTCCTGCGCCCGCACCGGCCGCTGCTGGCCAGCTGGCTGGGGGCGCTGGCGCTGTCTTCGGGCGCCACGCTGACGCTGCCGGTGGCGGTGAAATACATGATCGACCAGGGCTTCGCGGCCGGAAACTCGGTGGACAAGTGGTTCGCGCTGCTGTTCGTGGTGGCCGTGGTGCTGGCGCTGGCCACTGCGGCGCGCTTCTACTTCGTGTCGCTGCTGGGCGAACGGGTGATCGCCGACCTGCGGCGCACGCTGTACGGGCACCTACTGTCGCTCGACCAGTCCTTCTTCGAGCGCACGCGCACCGGCGAACTGCTGTCGCGGCTTTCGGCCGACACCGAGCTGCTGCGCAGCGTGGTGGGATCAAGCATGTCGGTGGCGCTGCGCAGCGGCATCACCGTCACCGGCAGCGCCGTGATGCTGGCGGTCACCAGCCCGCGGCTGGCGCTGTACGCCCTGCTGGGCATCCCGCTGGTGGTCCTGCCGATGGTGCTTTCGGGCCGCCGCGTGCGCGGCGTGGCCAAGGACAGCCAGGACCGCGTGGCCGACGCCAACGCGCGGGCCGGCGAGACGCTGGGCGCCATGCACACCGTGCAGAGCTACGCGCGCGAGGACTACGAGCGCAGCCGCTTCGGCGCCGCGGTGAACGTCGCCCTGGGCATGGCCCGCAAGCGCATACGCCTGCAGGCGATGCTGACCGCGATCGTGGTGGTGCTGGTGTTTGGTTCGATCACGGCGGTGCTGTGGATCGGCGCCAAAAACGTGGTGTCGGGCGAACTGACGCCCGGTACGCTGGGACAGTTCCTGCTGTACGCGATGCTGGGCGCGGGCTCGGTGGGCGCGCTGAGCGAAGTCTGGTCGGAAGTGCAGCGCGCGGCCGGCGGCATGTCGCGCATCAACGAACTGCTGCAGGAGCGTTCGGTGCTGGCCATGCCCGCGCAGCCGGCGGCGCTGCCGGTGCCGCTGCAGGGCCGCATCGCCATGCAGGGCGTGCGCTTCCACTACCCCACCCGGCCCGACAGCGCGGCGCTGGACGACTTCAACCTGACGGTGGAGCCGGGTGAAACGGTGGCCCTGGTCGGGCCGTCCGGCGCCGGCAAAAGCACCGTGTTCCAGCTGCTGCTGCGCTTCCACGACCCCGAGGCCGGCCGCGTCACGCTGGACGGCGTGGACCTGCGCCAGCTCGATCCCGAGGACCTGCGCCGCCAGGTGGCGCTGGTGCCGCAGGACCCGGTGATCTTCGGCGCCACGGCGCGCGAGAACATCCGCTACGGCCGGCTTGAAGCCGATGCGGCGCAAATCGAGGCCGCCGCCCGCAGCGCCGAGGCGCACGAGTTCCTCAGCGAGCTGCCGCAGGGCTACGAAAGCGAACTGGGTGAACGCGGCGCCCGGCTTTCCGGCGGCCAGCAGCAGCGCCTGGCCATCGCCCGCGCGCTGCTCAAGGACGCGCCGGTGCTGCTGCTGGACGAAGCCACCAGCGCGCTGGACGCACAGAGCGAACGCGCCGTGCAGCAGGCGCTGGAGCGGTTGATGCAGGGCCGCACCACGCTGGTGATCGCGCACCGCCTGGCCACCGTGCTGCAGGCCGACCGCATCGTGGTGATGGACAAGGGCCGCATCGTCGCCCAGGGCACGCACGCGCAGCTGCTGGCGCAGGGCGGGCTTTACGCCGAGCTGGCGCGGCTGCAGTTCAACCCCTGACCGGCCGTTATTTCTCCGAAGCCGAAAGCCGGTCGTTCACCATCACCACGGGCCCGTAGCCCAGCCCCTCCAGTCGCGCTGCCTGCGTGGCGGCGTCGCCTACGACGACGAAGATCATGCCGTCCGTCCGCAGATGCTTGGCGGCCAAGGCCTGGACCTGCTCCACCGTCAGGCCTTCGATAACGGCGGCCTCACGATCCAGGTAGTCGGCGGGCAGGCCGTAGTCGCCGATGGCCTCGAGCACGTCCAGCTTGGCGCCAGCGGTCTCGAAGGCCCGGGCGCGGCTCTTGCTCAGGGCGCTGCGGGTCACGGCCAGGTCGGCCGGCGTGAAGGTGGCGCCATAGTCCCGGACGATGTCGCGGGCCAGGGTGGCGGCCTCCAGGGTGACGTTGGCGCGCACGCCGCTGGACAGTTGGAAATTGCCCACGGCGTGTCCGCCGTTGAAGCCGCTGCCTACGCCATAGGTATAGCCGGCGCCCTCGCGCATCTGCTGGGTCAGGCGCGAGGCGAAGCCGCCGCCGCCCAGGATGTAGTTGGCTACGGTTGCCGGATAGAAGTCCGGATCGGCGCGGGTCAAGGCCGGGTAGCCGAACATCAGCACCGACTGCGAAGCGCCGGGCATGTCATAGAAATAGACCTGGGATTTGGCCGGGGTGGCGGGCCGGGCGTAGGCCGGCACCTTCGCGCCGCGCTGGACCCAGCGTTCGCCCAGGCCGGTAAGCGCCGCCGTCGCCGCTGCCCGATCCACGGCGCCGACCACCCGGAAGCGGGCGTTGCCCGGCGCCAGATGGTTCGCCTGCCAGGCCTTCAGGTCGTCCATGGTCAAGGCCGCGACCGAGCTTTCCGTGCCCAGGGCGGCGCGCGACAGAATATGGTCGGGCCCGTAGGCGATGAGACTGTAGACGCGACCGGCGATGGCATTGGGCTGGGCGCGGGAAGCCTGGATCTGCGCGAGCGCAGCGGCCTTGGCCAGCTCCAGTTCGGCCGGGTCCCAGCGTGGCTCGAGCAGCATCTCCTCGACCAGGTCCAGCGTGGCGGCGAGGTTGCGCGACAGCGTCCGCCCCGCTATGCCGAACCGCTCGTCGAAGGCGACCACGTTGACCTCCGCGCCCAGCGACTTGAATGCGTTCTCGAGCTCGGCCGGGGTGCGGTCGCGCGTGCCGCGGGTCATCATCCGCGCCAGCAGGCTGGCGGCGCCCGGCTTTGCCGGGTCGTCGAAAAGCCGGCCGCCGTCGATCGAAATCTCGAAATAAGCCAGCGGGGTCTCCCTGCTTTCGATGCCCGAAGCCTGCAGCCCGTTGGGCAAGGCCAGGTTCCATATCGTGGGCGACGCGATCACCGGGGCACTGCCGAAGGCCGGCTCGACGCTGCGGTCGAAGCTTGACGGCGTGCGCTCGTAGGCTGCGCCCTGCGCGCTCGCATCAATGGCGGCTTCAGCGCCCTGCACGATGGGTTCTTCAACCACGGCGGCAAGGGTGGAATTTTCCAGCGCCAGGCCAGCCTGGCCCTTGGGCGTGAAGCTGGTGGCGACGTGCGGGCGGTCCTTGAGGTAGGTCCGGTAAACACGCATCACGTCCTGGGCCGTCACCGCCCTGAGCGCCGCCAGGTCGGTGTCGGCGCTGGTCGAGTACAGGTCATGGCGGGCCAGGGCCGCGCCCTTGCCCAGCACGCTGCCCAGCTGGCCATACAAACCCGCCTCGGCCAGGGTCTTGACGCGCTCCAGTGCGGCAAGGTCGACGCCCTGGCTTTCGAACCGCGCGAAACCTTCATCCAGCGCCGCACGCGCCGAGTCCAGATCCACGCCGTCGAAGGCCGTGACCTGCAGCATCACCATGCCGGCGATCTGGTCGGCGCGGTTGAAGCCCCCCACCTGGTTGGTCAGCTTCTTTTCATCCACCAGCACCGCCGTCAGCGGCGCTTGTTTTCCCGCCGTCAGCAGTTCGACCAGCACATCCAGCGCGGCCTCGTCGGCGTGGCCACGCGGCACGCCGGGGAAGGCCAGGGTCAGCTGCGGCAGCTTGGCGAAACCGTCCTCGTGCATCAGCCGCCGGGTTTCGGCCAGGTCCGCCGGCCTGGCCTGCGCGACCGGGGCCTCGGGGCCACGCGCGATCTCGCCGAAATACCGCTGCACCCAGGCGCGCGTCTGGACCGGGTCGAAGTCCCCTGCGATCACCAGCGTCGAATTGTTCGGCGTGTACCAGCGGCGGTAGAAACCGCGCACATCCTCGAGCGTGGCCGCATCCAGGTCGGCCAGTGACCCGATCACCGGCCAACTGTAGGGGTGGCCCTTCGGGTACAGGTTCTCGAGGATCACGCCGTAAACGTGGCCGTAGGGAACATTGTCCACCGACTGGCGCTTCTCGTTCTTGACGACCTGCTTTTCCTTGGCCAGCACGGTATCGGTAACGGTGTTGATGAAATAGCCCAGCTTGTCGGCCTCGGCCCAGATCATCTTCTCCAGGGCGTCATTGGGCACGGTCTGCAGGTAGTCGGTGATGTCGAAGCTGGTTGAGCCGTTGGCACCCGAGCCGCCGATGCGGGCGCTCATCCGGTCCAGGCCGCCGGGCCCGAGGTTCTCGGAATCCAGGAAGAACAGGTGTTCGAAAAGATGGGCGAAACCCGTGCGGCCCGGCTGCTCGCGCGCCGACCCGACGCGGGCGGCCAGCACGACCGCAACCACGGGGTCGGAGCGGTCGATGTGGAAGACGACGCGCAGGCCGTTGTCCAGTTCGAAGGTCTGCGCGGGGATCAGGGGCTGTGCCTGGGCCGGCGGGACGACCTGCGCAGGCGTGGTTTCCCCGGCCGATGCCGCCGGCGCGCCAACGGCGCCAAGCGCCAGGACAACGCCAGCAACGCTGGCCAGCAAGCCTTTCCCGATCGTCATGATTCGTCTCCGCTGATCAAGCACGAATGCTAGCAGCTGGAGCCGCGGGCGCCATCGGGGAAAAGCGCGAGGGTGGCGCCGGCGCCGGGAAGCGTTCCGGCGCGATGTTGGGTCAGGCCAGCAGGGCCTCAAGCAGGCCCGGCAGGGCGGCGCTGGCCGCATCCACGTTGGCCAGCACTTCAGCCAGGGTGATCTCGGCGTCGTCGCCGCAGCCGGCGGCCCAGTTGGCAACCACGGCCAGGCAGGCGTAGTCCAGGCCGAGTTCGCGCGCCAGGCCCGCTTCGGGCATGCCGGTCATGCCGACCAGGTCGCAGCCGTCGCGACGCATCCGCGCTATTTCGGCGCGGGTTTCCAGCCGGGGCCCCTGCGTGGCGCCGTAACAGCCGCCGTCCACCAGGGCCGCGCCCGAGCGCGACGCGGCGTCACGCACCGCCTGGCGAAGCGACGGCGTGTACGGGTCGCCGAAGTCCACGTGCAGCACTTCGCCGCCCTCGCCGTCCCAGAAGCTCGACGTGCGGCCCCAGGTGTAGTCGATGACCTGGTCGGGCAAGGCCAGCACGCGCGGGCCGAAGCGTTCGGTGATGCCGCCCACGGTGTTGATGGCCAGCACGCGCTGGGCCCCCAGCGACTTGAGCTGCCAGAGGTTGGCGCGATAGTTCACCCGGTGCGGCGGCAGCGAGTGGCCTTCGCCGTGGCGGGCCAGGAACGCCACGCGGCGACCGGCCAACTGCCCCACGCGCACCGGGCCCGAAGGCGCGCCATAGGGCGTGTCGCCCTGCACCGCTTCGGACCCCTCCAGCGACGCCAACCGGTAGACGCCGGTGCCGCCAATGATCGCCAGGTCGATGCCGGCCATCTCAGGTGCCCAGCGCGTAGATGCCGGGCAGGTTGCGGCCCTGCTCGTGATAATCCATGCCGTAGCCGTAGACGTAGCGGTCGGGCACTTCCAGTGCGACGTAGTCGGCGTGGATGTCGTCCACGCGGCGGTCGTGCTGCTTCACCGTCAGCACCGCGATGCGGACGTCGGCGGCGCCTTCGTCTTCGCACCAGCGCTTCACCGCCTTCAGGGTGTGGCCTTCGTCCAGGATGTCGTCGGCCAGCAGCACGCGCCGGCCGCGCAGCGGGGTGGCCGGCCGATGCAGCCAGGCCAGGCCCGAGCCCACCGTGGCGCCGCGGTAGCGCGTGGCGTGCAGGTAGTCGAATTCCAGGTCGGTCTCGAGCTCCAGCGCCAGGGTCGACGCGAACAGCATGCCGCCGTGCATGATCGTCAGGTAGACCGGGCGCGGGCCGCCGGCGTAGTCGGCGTCTATTTCGGCGGCGATGCGCGCCACCTGGTCGTCGATGGTCTCGCTGTCGAACAGCAGATCGGAAACGGCAAGCGCCGAAGCCAGGTCGTGGGGCATGTCAGGCGACTCCCTTGTCGAGCCCGGACAAACGGGCAATGGCGCCATCATGGCGCGAATCGGCCAGCAGGCCGTCCCAGCCGGCCGGGCCGCGGCCCAGCAGCGCGGAAATCGTCGCGGTGTCCGACACCGGGCGCGCGTCCATCGCCACCAGCGAATCCTCCACCAGCGCCGGCGCACACACCAGCACCACGTCGCAGCCGGCGTCCAGGTGCGCGTCGATGCGCGACTTCACGCCGCCGGCCGACTCGGCCGCCGCCATGCCGATGTCGTCGGAGAACACCACGCCGCGGAAACCCATTTCAGCGCGCAGGATGTCCTTGATCCACAGCGACGAATAGCCCGCTTTCTCCGGACACACCGCCGGGTACTTCACATGGCCCATCATCACCGCGTCGGCGCCGGCGGCGATGCCCGCCACGAACGGCACCAGGTCGGTCGCGCGCATTTCTTCGAGCGAACGCGGGTCGACGGCATCATCGAAGTGGGTGTCTTCCAGCACCGAACCGTGCCCCGGGAAGTGCTTGAGCGTGGCGGCCATGCCTGCTTCATGCATGCCGGCAACGTAGGCGCGGGTGAACTGCGCCACGATGGCCGGGTCGGCGTGGAAGGCGCGGTTGCCGATGGCCAGGTTGCCGCGACCCAGGTCCACCACGGGCGCGAAGCTCAGGTCCACGCCGGTGGCGCGGATTTCGCTGGCCATCAGCCAGGCGTGTTCGCGCGCCAGCTGCAGCGCGGCCTCGGGGTCGCTTTCGTACAGCCGGCCGAAGCCGTCCAGCGACGGCAGCGCATGGTAGCCGTCGCGGAAGCGCTGCACCCGCCCGCCTTCCTGGTCCACGCACAGCAGCTGCGGGCGCGGCGCGGCTTCACGGATCGCGGCCGACAGGTCGGCCACCTGGGCCTTGGAGGCGAAGTTGCGGCTGAACAGGATCACGCCCGCCACCGAAGAGTGCTGCAGCCATTCGCGTTCACCCGCGGCCAGCTCGTGGCCACTGATTCCGATCACCAACATCAGGCTTGCTCCAGCGCGCTCCAGCGCGAGTACGGGCGCTCGGCGAGCGCAAGATTGTAGAACCGCTGTTCCTCGGTGACTTCACGGCCCAGCCAGGCCGGCCGCGCGAACACCGTGTCCACGGTCGGCAGCTCGAGTTCGGCCACCAGCAGTCCGGCGTTTTCACCGGCGAATTCGTCCACTTCCCAGGTCAGGTCGTCCTGCGGGATGTAGTGCCGCACCTTGTCGATCAGCCCGCCCACGCACAGCGCCAGCAGCGCCTGCGCGTCGGCCACGGGAATGGCGTAGTCGAACTCCTGGCGGCTGCGGCCCAGCTCGCGCGACTTGAGGTTGAGGTAGGCCTGGTCGCCGGCGATGCGCACGCGCACCGAGGCGTTCTGGCGCCCGGCGCGCAGGGCGTCCATGTCGTTGATGTAGCCCTGCGCCATGCGCACCGACTTCACCACCCCGCCCCGCCAGCTCTCGTCCAGCAGCCGGAACTTGCGCTCGATTTCGATGGCCACTGCCTTCATCCCGCTGCATCCAAGGCCTGCGATTGTAAGCCCCGGCGCCGCCGGCGCGGGCCTACTTCTCGAACAGTGCGATCGATTCCACGTGCGCGGTCTGCGGGAACATGTCCATGGCCCCCGCGGCCTTGAGCGTGTAGCCGCGCTCACGGACCAGGAAGCCGGCGTCGCGGGCCAGCGAGCCGGGATGGCAGGACACGTAGACAATGCGGCGGATGCCGTCCAGCGGCAGCTGGGCCAGCACTTGCGCGGCACCGGCGCGCGGCGGGTCCAGCAGCAGCTTGTCGAACCCCGCCGCCATCCACGGCTCCTGCGACAGGTCCTTGGCCAGGTCGGCGGCGTGGAACTGCACGTTGGCCAGGCCGTTGCGCGCCGCATTCTCGCGGGCACGGGCCACCAGTCCGGCGTCGCCCTCCACGCCCACCACCTGGCCGGCGCGCCGGGCCAGCGGCAGGGTGAAGTTGCCCAGCCCGCAGAACAGGTCCAGCACCCGGTCTTCCGGGCCTGCGTCGAGCAGCTTCAGCGCCGAGTCGATCATGCGGCCGTTGAGCGCGGCGTTCACCTGGATGAAGTCCAGCGGCCGGAACGCCAGCGACAGGTCGTGCCCGGGGATCGCGAAGGACAGGTCCACCTGCGCCGGCCACAGCGCGTGCACGGTGTCCAGGCCGCCGGGCTGCAGGAACACCGCCAGCCCCGTGGACTTCGCAAAATCGGTGAGCCGGGCCAGGTCGTCGGCCGACAGCGGCTCCAGGTGGCGGAACACCAGCGCCACCGCCTCGTCGCCGGCGATGAATTCGATCTGCGGCAGCGTGCGCTTGCCGTCGAGGCTGCCCACCAGCGCCGCGATCTCTTCGATGCGCTGGCCCACCAGGGGCACCACCGTGTGGCAGACCGACAGGTCGGCGACGTAGCGCGGGTCCGTTTCGCGGAAGCCCACCAGCACCCGGCCCTTTTTCTCGACCCAGCGCACCGAGAACCGGCCCTTGCGGCGGTAGCCCCAGGCCGCGTCCACCAGCGGCGCCAGCGTGCGCTCGGCCGACACCTGGCCGTCGCGCCGGAGGTGGTCGAACAGCACGCGCTGCTTGGCCTCGATCTGCCGCGCCGGCTCCAGGTGCTGCAGCACGCAGCCGGCGCAGGTGCCGAAATGCGGGCAGCGAGGCGCCACCCGGTCGGGCGACGGCTGGATCACCTCGACGGTGCGCGCCTCGTCGTAGTGGCGATTGCGGCCGGTCTGCTGCACCCGCACGGCTTCGCCCGGCAGTGCGCCAGCGACCAGCACGGTCTTGCCTTCGCGAAGGCCGACACCGCGGCCGTCGGGGCCCAGGTCGTCAATCGCGATTTCGAACACCTGGTGGATCTTGGATCGGGATCGGGCCACGTCGGAAGCCGGCAGCAAAACCGGGCGGGGATTCTCGCAAAAACCCCCCCCGCCCGGCAATTTCTTTCCCGCCACCGGCCGGCCGAC
>NZ_JAIBFH010000461.1 GCF_019459675.1 Arenimonas sp. | reverse complement strand
GCGATTTAAAAGGCCGTGCCATGAGCAGGAAGTGACCCTCGCCTTCGCGGTGGGGCCGGCGCCACGCCCGTATACGCACTTGGGTGAAGAACCAAAAAAAAAGCCGAGGGCGCCGGAGCACCCGCGGCTTTGCTGCCGGCTTCAGCCCGCGACGCTGGCCAAGCCAGCCGCACCGATGCCGACCACCAGGGCCAGGACGATGCTGGCCACGATGCCGATCACCACCATCACCACCAGGTACAGCAGCGAGATCAGGCAGGACCGGCCGTAGCCGATCGGCTGGCCCGTGGGCTGCTGGATCATCAGGTTCACGAACAGCGCCGTAATGAACAGGCTGGCCAACAGGCTGATGGCCATCGCCCCCAGCGAAGCCATCATGGCGCCGGCCATCGCGGCCTCGTCAGCGCCCGCCATCGCCATGTTGCTGCCTACACCCATCACCATGCTGAGCACGATGTTGACCACGAAGCCCGCCACGCCCGCCAGGAACACCACCAGCACCGACTTGCCGAAGCTGGGCGAGAAGCCCTGCAGCAGGCGCACCGTCACCTTCAGCACCAAGCCGCCGAGCAGCAGGCCCAACACGACCATCACCGCAAGCACCACCAGGATCATGCCCCCAAAGGCAGCCAACTGTTCCATTGCTTTTCCCCTATTGAATTTGGATGTCGCTGTAGCCCGATGACTTTGCACCAGGCTGCCGCCAGCGGCAACCCGTTGACCGGGCACGCGGCGATGTGGCGGATAATCACCAGCCGCCCACCCCGATGCCCGCCATGCCGCTGCGTGACCTTCTGTTGGCCCTTCTGGTGTGCCTAGTCTGGGCCGGCAACTTCCTGACCTCGGCGCTGGCGCTGCGGGACATGCCGCCGCTGCTGTTCACCGGGCTGAGGCTGGCCCTGCTGGCGTTGCTGCTGCTGGCCTTCCTTCGCAGGCCGGCGAAAGGCCAGTGGCCGCGCCTGCTTTTGATTTCGCTGTGCGTGGGCGTGATGCACTTCGGGCTGAGCTTCTGGGCGCTGAAGCTGGCCGGCAACCTGTCGTCGCCGGCCATCGTCATGCAGAGCTATGTGCCCATGTCGGTGCTGCTGGCCTGGAGCGTGCTGGGCGAGCGCTTCGGCTGGCGCACGGGCGCGGCGGTGGCGCTGAGCTTCGGTGGCGTGCTGGTGCTGGGCTTTGATCCGCTGGTGCTGGCCAACCCGGCCTCACTGTTCATGATGCTGGCATCGGCTTTCTTCCTGGCCCTGGGTACGGTGCTGATGCGCGACCTCGGCGGCGTCACTCGCTACGGCATGCAGGCCTGGACCGCCGTGATCGGCGTCGGCCCGCTGCTGGGGCTCAGCCTGTGGCTGGAGCCCGGCGGCTTCGCCTCGCTCAAGACCCTGGGCTGGGTGCCGTGGTTTGGCATCGCCTACGCGGCGGTGGCCGCATCGCTGGTGGGCCACGGCATCTACTACTCGCTGATCCAGCGCCACCCCGTCACCACGGTCATGCCCTGGCTGCTGCTGACGCCGCTGCTGGCGATGGGCCTGGGCATCGCTTTCCACGGCGACACGCCGGGTCCCAAGCTCTGGCTGGGCGGCGCGATGGTGCTGGGCGGCATCCTGGTGATCGCGCTGCGCAGCCAGGCCAAGTCCCGCACCGCACCGCTCGCCGAAGAGCTCTGAAACGTCCGGCCTGCGATTGCCAGACCCCGCAAAAAGAAAAGCGGGCCGTAGCCCGCTCTTCCGTTTGCCAAATCGGGGAAGCGTCAGAGCTTCGGGACCCAAGTGTCCTTCTCGCGGGGGCGCAGCAGCCAGCGGCACAGGGCCGGCAGGAAGATGATGGCGGCCACCATGTTCACGATGAACATGAAGGTCAGCATGATGCCCATGTCGGCCTGGAACTTCAGGTCCGAGAAGATCCACATCGCCACGCCAACGGCCAGGGTCAGCGCCGTGTAGAAAATGGCGATGCCGGTGGTCTTGAGCGCCACGAAGTAGCTCTCGGACAGCGTGCGTCCCTGCAGCATTGACTCGCGCATGCGGGCGAAAATGTAGATGCCGTAGTCCACGCCAATGCCCACGCCCAGCGCCACCACCGCAAGGGTGTTGACCTTCAGGCCGATGGCCAGTTCCACCATCAGCGAGTGGCCCAGTTCGGTCACCAGAACCAGGGGCAGCAGCACGCACAGCGCCGCCAGCGGGCTGCGGAAGCTGATCCAGCACATCGCAAACACCGCCGCGTAGAGCAGGTACAACATCATGTGCTCTTTGTCGCGGACGGTGTCGTTGGTGGCGGCCATCACGCCCACGTTGCCCGTGGCCAGGCGCAGGTTCACCTGGTCGGAGGCGAAGTCCGGGTTCTCGGCCGCTTCGGCCGCCAACTTCAGCTGCAGGTTGCCGGGCACGAAGGCGTTGTTCGCCGTGCGGAACTCCTTCACCGCGGCCACCACACGGTCAATGGTGGTGGACTGGTGGTCGGAAGTGAAGATGGTGATCGGTATCGCGCTGCAGTCGGCGTTGAGCAAGCCCGAGTCAGTCTCGAAACTCTGGGTGACCTGGCGCAGCGTGTCCGGGTCGCGCGGCAGCATGCGCCAACGGACCGAACCATCGTTCCAGCCGGCGTTCACAAGCTTTGCGGCCGATGGCAGCGTGATCACCTGCTCCACGCCCTCCACGTTCTCCATGTGCCAGGCGAACCGGTCCACCAGTTCCATGGCCGCGAAGCTGGAGGTGCAGGCCGACGGGCCGGACTCGGCGATGACGGTGAGGATGTCCACACCCAAGGAGAACTTGCTGGCGATCAGCACCGCGTCCTGGTTGTAGCGTGCGTCCGGGCGCAGTTCAGCCAGGCCCTTCTGGGCGTCGCCGATCATCACCTTGTTGCCGTGCTGCCAGGCGAAGAACCAGATCACCGCACCAAAGACAATGACGATGGCCGCCGGAGCCGGCCGGGCCAGCACCGAAAGCGCCGCCCAGACCCGGTCGAACCGGGTGAGCTGGCGCAGGCGGAACTCGCGCTTGCGGTCCAGGTTTCGCAGGCGCGTGTAGCTCAGCAGCACCGGCAGCAGCACCAGGTTGGTGAGGATGGTCAGCGCCACGCCCACGGTGGCGGTGATGGCAAGTTCGCGCACCATGTCGATGGGAATGACCATGATGGCTGCGAAGCCGATGCAGCCGGCCAGCAGCGCCACGATACCCGGCACCAGCAGCATCCGGAACGACAGCCGCGCAGCCTCCAGCGGCTCCACCGCGAACTTGCCGCGCGCGCGCAGCTCATCCACGGTGCCCTCTTCCAGGCCACCGAAGAAGATTTCGCCGCGGAACCGGTTGATCATCTGCTCGCCATGGCTCACGGCAATGGCAAATATCAGGAAGGGCGTGAGCATGTTCATCGGGTCGATGCCGAACCCCATGAGCTTGAGCGCTCCCAGCATCCACACCACCGACACCAGGGCCGCCAGCACCGTAAGCGAGGCAAGCTTCACGGAAGTGGAGTACAGGAAAAGCAGCAGCCAGGTGAAAGCAATGGTGAGCGCGAAGAACTTCACCACGGAGCGGGCGCCGTCGCTGATGTCGCCCACCGCCTTGGCGAAGCCGATGATGTGGACGGTGTGGTTCTCGTCCTCATACTTGGTGCGGATGGCCTCGAACTGGCGGGCCACCTCTTGGTAATCGACTTTGTTGACGCTGCTCTCGGGGATCAGGTCGGCCCAGATCATGGCGCCCGACCAGTCCTTGGCCACCAGCCGGCCGACGATGTTCGCCTTGACGATGTTGCCGCGGATGACCTGGAAATCCTCGGGCGTCGAGGTGAAGCCCTCGAGGCTGGGCGTATAGGTTTGCGGGATGACGTTGCCGCCGGAGAGGCCGTCTTCCACCACTTCGATGAAGCGCACGTTCGGCGTGAAAAGCGAGCGCGACCGGGCGTCGTCGGTGGAGTCGAGGTTGATCACCTCGTTGGTAACGTTTTCCAGGGTCTTGAGGAAGTCCTGGTCGAACATGTCGCCGTCTTTGGCAATCACGGCCACCAGCACGCGGTTCGCACCGCCGAACTCCAGTTCGTAGTCCTGGAAGGTCTGCATGTACTCGTGCTGCAGCGGAATCTGCTTCTTGAATCCGGCGTCCACCTTGAGCTGGCTGGCGAAGAACAGCATCGCCACCGTGATGGCGACGAACACGATGAGGACGAGCGGCCGGTTTCCGAAGACGAGGGTCTCGGCAAAGCGGGCGAACGGACCGGGCTGGGCGTTGGGAAGGCTCATTGATACTCCGTCACTGCGGGCGGTACAGGTCGGCACCCTTGTCGCCGATCACGAGGTAGCCGGCGCCGTCCACGGGCACCACGCCCGAAAGCAGCGGCGTTTCACCCGAAGCGGTCTCGAAAGCGGTCGCGGTAAAGGGCGAGTCGGCGTCGGGGCGGGACAGGATGGCGCCATTGGCACCCACCAGCACCGCACCGCCATTTTCAAGCGCATAACCACCCATCAGGCTGGTGGTGATGCCGGTCTCGACGCGGGTCCAGCTGTCGCCCAGGTCGCGCGACTCATAGACGTTCCCGCGCAGGCCGTAGACCAGGATGTGGTCGTCCTGCCAGGACAGCACGCCGAACATGGAGCCTTCGTAGGGAAGGCGCTTGCTGGTCCAGGACTCGCCGCCGTCACGCGAGCGCAAGAAGGTGCCGCGCTCGCCGGCGATCACCAGCGCGCCTGAACCGGCGCGGGCGATGGCGTTGAGGTGCGGGTCGGACTCGGCGTCCAGGGCCAGGTCCTCGTCGCTGAAGGTCCAGTCTTCGGCCTCGGGGGCGGCAGGCTCGGCGCCATCCTCGGGCGCGGGCTCCGGCTCGTCGGCCGCAGCGGGACCCAGCGACGAAATGGTTCGCGGCGTCCAGGTGACGCCACCGTCGGACGTCACCAGCATCAGGCTGTAGGCGCCGATCGCGAAGCCGTTGCTGGCGTCGGTGAACAGCAGGTCCATCACCGGAACGCCTTCGCTCGGGTCAACGATGTCGTAGCTCCAGGGCGCGGCGCGGCGGCGGATCCAGCTCTGGCCGCCGTCGGTGGAGTGCACGATCACGCCGTCGTGGCCGGCGGCCCAGAGAATGCCGTCAACGCTGGCGATGGTGGTCAGCGTGGCGCGGGTGGGCACGGCCGCCTGGCGCCAGTTCACGCCGTCGTCGGACGACAGCACGTGGCCGCGCTCGCCCACGGCGAAGTAGCCCGCGCTGGTGCGTACGGAATCAAGAAGCAGTGAGCGGCTGGCGCGAGGCATCATCTCGGCGTCGAGCAGCGCGGGGTCGGTGGCCGCCGTGGCGGCGGGGTCCGGCGCCGTAATGGGGGGGGGGTCATGGGGGGTTTTTGCGGCGGGTGGCCCAGGTGCCACGGGAGCGGCCGCGGGCGCCAGGGCCCCAATAGGCAGGGCC
>NZ_JAIBFH010000456.1 GCF_019459675.1 Arenimonas sp. | reverse complement strand
ACCCCCCCCCCAGCCCCCGCCGCCCGCGGCGCAGCCCCAAGGAATCACCTAACAATGTCTGAAGTGACCGTAGCTTCGCTGGCCAAAGTGCTGGGTATGCCCTCCGAGAAGCTGCTCGAGCAGCTGGCCGGTGCCGGCATGACTTTCAGCGGGCCGGACCAGGTGGTCAGCAGCACCGAAAAGATGAAGCTGCTCGGCTTCCTGCGCCGTACCCACGGCAAGGACGAGCAGCCGGCGGAAGCCACGGTGCCCAAGAAGATCACCCTGCAGCGCCGCAAGCAGGAAGAGCTGACCGTCAGCGCCGGCAAGACCAAATCAACGGTCACGGTGGAAGTGCGCCAGAAGCGCACCTACGTCAAGCGCGATGACGCCGATGCGCCCGTGGTGACCGACGAGCGCCAGGACGCCCTGCGCAAGCTCGAGGAATCCAGGGCCAAGAACGACGCCGAGCTGGCAGCGCTGAGCGAGACGGATCGCAAGCGCAAGATGGAGCGCGACGCGGCCGAACTGGCCCGCATCGAAGCGCTCAAGCCGCCGGTGGTGGTGGCACCCGTGGAAGAGATGGTCGAAGTGGTGGAGCCCGTGGCGCCGCCGGCCCGTCCGCGCGTGCAGGAAGTCGAGCGCGCCGCCCCCGGCGCCATCGTCATCCACGAACCGCGCAAGGCCCGCATGGAGCCCAAGGCCCCCGAGCGCAAGCCCGGCCCGATGGCCCGCCCGACCCCGGGCGGCCCGCGTCCGCCGCCGGTCGGCCCGGCCAAGATCCCGCCGAAGAAGAACGTCATCCGCGGCTCCAACTCGATGGTCGACAACGAGGGCGAAGAGGGCCAGGCGCAGCGTTTCGCCGCCGGCCAGCTGCACCTCACCGAATCCGAGCGCGCCCGTCGCGGCGCCGCCGGCAACCGCAAGAAGCCCAAGATGCGTTCGTCGGAGCCCTCGCGCACCGCCAGCGGCCAGCACGGCTTCTCGCGCCCGACCGCGCCGATCGTGCGCGACGTTTACATCGGTGAGTCCATCACCGTCGCCGACTTGGCCGCCAAGCTGGCCATGAAGGGCGGCGAAGTGGTGCGCTCGCTGTTCAAGATGGGCGTCATGGCCACCATCAACCAGGTGATCGACCACGACACCGCGGTGCTGGTGGTGGAAGAGCTCGGCCATCGCGCCGGCAAGGCCAATGACGACGACGCCGAGATCGCGCTGGTTGCACACCAGGACGTGGTGCAGGGCGAGCGCACCACGCGCCCGCCGGTGGTCACCATCATGGGCCACGTCGACCACGGCAAGACCTCGCTGCTCGACTACATCCGCCGCACCAAGGTCGCCACCGGCGAAGCCGGCGGCATCACCCAGCACATCGGCGCCTACCATGTCGAAACCGACAAGGGCGTCATCAGCTTCCTCGACACCCCGGGTCACTCGGCGTTCTCGGCCATGCGTGCCCGCGGCGCCAAGCTCACCGACATCGTGGTGCTGGTGGTTGCGGCCGACGACGGCGTGATGCCGCAGACCATCGAAGCGGTGAACCACGCGCGCGCCGCCAAGGTGCCGCTGCTGATCGCCGTCAACAAGATGGACAAGCCCGAAGCCAACCCCGACAACGTCAAGCAGGGCCTGGTCAAGCTTGAAGTGGTGCCGGAAGAGTGGGGCGGCGACGTGCAGTTCGTGCCGATCTCGGCCAAGACCGGCATGGGCGTGGACGCCCTGCTGGAAGCGATCGCGATCCAGGCCGAAGTAATGGAACTGACCGCCGTTTACGACGCCCGCGCCACCGGCGTGGTCATCGAATCGGCGCTCGACAAGGGCCGCGGCCCGGTCGCCACCGTGCTGGTGCAGCAGGGTACGCTCAGGAAAAGCGACTACCTGGTTTGCGGCGTGCACTACGGCCGCGTCCGCGCCCTGTTCGACGAGAACGGCAAGCAGGTGGACCAGGCCGAGCCGTCTATCCCGGTGCAGGTGCTCGGTCTGTCCGGCGTGCCCGACGCGGGCGACGATTTCGTGGTCGTGGCCGATGAGCGGCTGGCCAAGGAAGTGGCCCAGCAGCGTGACATCAAGCGCCGCGAGTCGCGCCTGGTCACCACCGCTGGTTCGCGCATGGAAGACATCATGGCGTCCATGGGCCAGAACCTCGGCCAGGCCAACCTCAACCTGCTGGTCAAGGCCGACGTGCAGGGTTCGGTGGAGGCGCTGCGCCAGTCGCTGGTGGCGCTTTCCAACGACCTGATCAAGATCAACGTCATCAGCTCCGGCGTGGGCGGCATCACCGAGTCCGACGCCACCCTGGCCGCCACGTCCAAGGCCGTCATCATCGGCTTCAACGTGCGCGCCGATGCCAGCGCCCGCCGCATCATCGAGACCAACGGCCTCGACCTGCGCTACTTCTCGATCATCTACGACGTCATCGACCAGGTGAAGCAGGTCGCTTCTGGCCTGCTGGGCGTGGAGATCCGCGAGGAAATCCTCGGCATCGCCGAAGTCCGCGACGTGTTCCGCAGCTCCAAGTTCGGTGCGGTCGCCGGTTCGCTGGTCACCGAGGGCACGGTCAAGAAATCCAAGCCCATCCGCGTGCTGCGCAACTCGGTGGTGGTGTTCGAGGGCGAACTCGAGTCGCTGCGTCGCTTCAAGGACAACGTCGAAGAGGTCAAGAGCGGCACCGAGTGCGGCATCGCGGTGAAGGCCTACAACGACGTGCAGCCCGGCGACCAGATCGAATGCTTCGAGCGCATCGAGGTGCAGCGCACGCTGTAAGGCGAGCGCGAACCCATGGCGACCAAAAGCTTCCATCGCACCGATCGCGTCTCGGCCCAGCTGCGGCGCGACATCGGCCTGATCGTGCACCAGGCGGTGCGCGAATACGGGCTGCCCTCGGTGAGCGTTTCGGACGTCGAGGTCACCCGTGACCTGGCGCACGCCAAGGTGTTCGTCACCGCGCTGCTGGCCGAACAGGGTCCGGCGGCGGTGAAGGCGCTCAAGGAAATCGCGCCCGAGCTGCGCTATCGCCTGGGACAGGCGATTCGCATGCGCCACGTGCCCGAGATCCACTTCCACTACGACGACTCGGTCGACAAGGGCGAGCGCATCGACCAGCTGCTGCGCGACAACCCGCCCAGCGACGCCACCGACTGAGCCACGGCCTGCCCGTGTCCAGGACCGTCTTCCGGCCCGTCGACGGCATCCTGCTGCTCGACAAGCCGTCCGGCTACAGCTCAAACCAGGCCCTGCAGGACGTGCGGCGGCTGTTCCGCGCCGAGAAGGGCGGCCACACGGGGGCGCTCGATCCGCTGGCCACCGGCCTGCTGCCGCTGTGCCTGGGAGAAGCCACCAAGATCGCCGGCCTGTTGCTGGGCGGCCGCAAGGCCTACCGGGCGCGCATCCGCCTGGGTGCCACTACCGACACCGACGACGCCGACGGCCTGGTGCTGCGCGAACGCGCCGTGCCCGCCCTGGAGCGCGAGGCGGTCGAAGCGGCGCTGCAGCCTTTCGTTGGCCGCATCCGCCAGCGCCCGCCGATCTATTCGGCGCTCAAGCAGGGCGGCGAAGCGCTTTACGTGAAGGCCCGCCGCGGCGAGGCCATCGACGTGCCCGAGCGCGAGGTCGATGTGGAGGCCGTGGAACTGGTCGACCTGGACGGTGCCGAGCTCACCCTGGACGTGACCTGTGGCTCGGGCACCTACATCCGCAGCCTGGCCCGCGACCTGGGCGAGGCCCTGGGCTGCGGCGGCCACATCACGGCGCTGCGCCGTACCTGGGTGGACCCGTTCCGCGGCGCCCGGTCCTACTCCCTGGCCGACTTGCAGGACGTGGCGGAAACACAGGGCGAAGCGGCGCTGGCGTCGCTGCTGCTGCCGGTTGAGGCCGGTCTGTCGCATTGGCCCACCGTGGTGGTGGACCCCGACCAGGGCCGGCGGCTGGGTATGGGGCAGTGGGTGCAGCTGGAGGAGGCGGGACTGAAGTTTCTACCTGAGGGTGCCGCCAGCGTCGCCGGGCCCTCGGGGCCCGTCCTCGTCACGGCCAGCGCGGCCGCCCCGGAGGCAGGGGCGCCCGTCCCGGGTTCCGGGAGCGATATGCCCGCCGTGGAGCCAGGCGCGCCCGTCCCTGGTCTGCTTGCCGTCAACGTCCTGGACCCATCAGGCCGATCGCTCGGCCTGGCCGAGCTCTCGCAGACCGGGAAAGTGCGCGCCAAACGCCTTTTCCGCTGGGCCAGCGCGGGCTGACCCGGCGCAGGCGCGGCCAGCAGCCTTGTCCGCAAAGGCCCGTCCGGCTATAATTCCGCGGCTTTCACAAGCACCTCCCAACCGGCGAGCCACGCGGTGCGGCGTCAATAATGGCGACGTTCCTGCAGGCTGCGCATCACACAGAAGAGAACATCATGTCCGTCGATTCCGCCAAGATCATCGAAGAGTTCAAGCGCGTCCCCAACGACACCGGTTCCCCGGAAGTCCAGGTGGCCCTGCTCTCCGCCCGCATCGACCACCTCACCGACCACTTCAAGGCCCACAAGCAGGACCACCATTCCCGCCGCGGCCTCCTGAAGATGGTCAACCAGCGCCGCAGCCTGCTTGGCTACCTCAAGAAGAAGGATTCCAAGCGCTACCAGACCTTGATCGAGCGTCTGGGCCTGCGCCGCTAAGACAAGTAAACCAACGCGGCGCAGAAATGCGCCGCGTTGCATTTGGGGCCCCGGAACCTGCCGGGGCCAAACCGCCGGGCAGGGTGCCCGCCGGATCGAATCCAAAGACGAGGAATAAACATCGTGGCGAAAGTAACCAAGACGTTCCAGTACGGTCAGCACCAGGTCACCCTTGAGACGGGCGAAATCGCCCGCCAGGCCGGTGGCGCAGTGGTCGTGAAGTTCGGCGACACGGTCGTGCTGGTAACGGCAGTCGGCAACAAGAATGCGCGCGAAGGCATGGACTTCTTCCCGCTCACCGTCGACTACATCGAGAAGTTCTACGCCGGTGGCCGCATCCCGGGTGGCTTCTTCAAGCGTGAAGGCCGCCAGACCGAGCGCGAGACGCTGGTTTCCCGCCTGATCGATCGCCCGATCCGCCCGCTGTTCCCCGAGCACTTCCGCAACGAAGTGCAGGTCATCGCCACCGTGATGTCGATGAACCCGGAAATCCACGGCGACATCCCGGCCCTGATCGGCGCGTCCGCCGCGCTGGCCCTGTCGGGCAGCCCGTCCGCGGGCCCGATCGGCGCGGCCAAGGTCGGCTACGCCAACGGCCAGTACCTGCTCAACCCGACCGTGACCGAACTCAAGACCTCCGACCTGGAACTCGTGGTCGCCGGTACCGCTGG
>NZ_JAIBFH010000449.1 GCF_019459675.1 Arenimonas sp. | reverse complement strand
CGATGACGCTTGCCGTCGAGGACCCGGAGGCCCTGGCACCGCTGGTGGAACGCGCCACGGTGCTCGCCGTCGGGCCAGGCCTGGGCCAGGGCGAGTGGGGCAGGGCGCTGTATCGGGCGGCTTTGGACAGTCGCCGCCCCGTGGTGCTGGATGCCGATGCGCTCAACCTGCTTGCGGCCTCGCCCTGCCCGTTGCCGCAGGCCATCATCACGCCCCATCCCGGCGAAGCCGCACGGCTGCTGGGATGCGAAAAAGCCGCGATCCAGGCCGACCGCTTCGGTGCGTCCGAGGCGCTGTCGCAGAAGTACCGCTGCGTGGTGGTGCTCAAGGGCGCCGGCACCCTCGTCGCGGCGCCGGGCGAGGCGCCCGCCGTGATCGGGGCGGGCAATCCCGGCATGGCCACCGGGGGCATGGGCGACGTGCTTTCCGGCGTCATCGCGGCGCTGGTCGCGCAGGGCCTGCCCTTGTTCCAGGCCGCGGTGGCGGGCGCCCTGCTGCATTCGGCGGCAGGCGACGCCGCCGCGCGCATCGGCGGCCAGCGCGGGCTGCTGCCGTCGGACCTGTTTCCGCATTTGCGCCGCATGGCCAACCCGGAATGACGCGCGAGTTCACGCTTCCAGACCCCGACGCCACGGCGGCGCTGGGTGCGGCTCTGGCGGCGGCGCGCCCGGCGCATGCGGTGGTGTTCCTGGAAGGGGACCTGGGCGCCGGAAAATCCACGCTGGCGCGCGCCTGGCTCCGATCGCTCGGCGTCACCGGGCCGATCAAAAGCCCGACCTACGCGCTGGTGGAGCGCTACGCCATCCCGGGTGGCGAAGCCGCGCACCTGGACCTGTACCGCCTAGCCGCCGCCGCCGAACTCGACTTCCTGGGGCTGGATGAACTGGCGGCCGAGGCCACCCTGTGGCTTGTGGAGTGGCCCGAGCGTGGGGCTGGCAGCCTGCCGGCCCCGGATCTTCGCGTGCGCCTGGACACGGTGGGTGCCGGCCGCCGCGCGGTTGTCGAGTCCGGCTCGCCGGCGGGGCAGGCCTGGCTGGGCAGAATCCCCCTGTGACAGCCTCTCCGGGCTTCTTCTGTTCGATTGTTTAGAAAGATTGGGCAGGCTACGGATTCCAAAGGAAAATCTTGCTTTTGTTGTGGCAGGGTGGTTCAATCCGGCCATGCGCAGACTTCCCGCCCTGGTATTGCTCGCCTCCGCCCTGCTCGGCGTTACGGCGCCAGCGGCCTTCGCCGCGCGGCTCGAGAGCCTGAAACTGGTGGAGGGAGACGGCGGCACGCGCGCCGTACTCGAGCTTTCCAGCGAATCCGAGTACAAGATTTTCACCCTGGCCAACCCGGACCGGCTGGTGCTGGACCTGTCCCGCACCACGTTGTCCGCCGGCTACCAGGCGCCTTCGCCCAATGGCATCGTCGCGGCGGTTCGCACCGGCAAGCCCGCCGAGGGCGACCTGCGCGTGGTGCTGGACCTGGCCGGCGGCGTGAAGCCGCGCAGCCGCGTGGAGCGCGTGGGCGGCGGCACTCGCCTGATCCTGGAACTGCGCAGCGACGGCGCGGCCATCGTCGGCGCCAAGCCCGCCCCGGCGCGCACGGTGCAGGACGTCATCGGCACCGGCCAGCGCAAGCTCATCATCGCCATTGACGCCGGCCACGGCGGCAAGGACCCCGGCGCCATCGGCCCCAGCGGCAAGCACGAAAAAGCCATCACGCTGGCGATGGCGCGCGAACTGGCGGCGCGCATCGATGCCGATCCCGGCATGCAGTCTTTCCTCGTGCGCGACCGCGACGTTTTCATTCCGTTGGACCAGCGCTACATGCGCGCCCGGCAGGCGCAGGCCGACCTGTTCATTTCAATCCACGCCGACGCTGCGCACAACCGCGCCGCCACCGGCGCTTCGGTGTACGTACTTTCACTGCGCGGCGCGTCTTCGGAAGCCGCACGCTGGCTGGCCGACCAGGAAAACGCCGCCGACCTGGTGGGTGGCGTGGAACTCGACGCACGCGACAAGAACCTCGCCGCCGTGCTGCTGGACCTGTCGCAGAACGCCACCATGCGGGTGTCCGACGACGTTGCCAGCGAAGTGCTGGCCTCGCTCAAGCAGGTCGGCAAGGCGCACAAGCCGCAGATCGAGCGTGCGAACTTCGTGGTGCTGCGGTCCCCCGACGTGCCTTCGATGCTGGTTGAGACCGGTTTCATTTCCAACCCCGGTGAAGAAGCCAAGCTCAGCGACCCCGCGTATCGCGGCCGCATGGTTTCGGCCATCGTCAGCGGCGTGCGCAGCTATTTCGCCGACCAGGCGCCCCCGGGCACCTGGTATGCCGCGCGCCAGGGCCAGTTCAGCGGCAGCCGCCAGCACGTGGTCAGCCGGGGCGAAACCCTCAGCCTGATCGCGGCCCGCCACGGCGTGCCCGTCAGCAGCATCCGCAGCGCGAACCGCATCGAGGGCGACACGGTGCGCATTGGTGACCGCCTGACCATCCCGGTGGCCGCCACGGTCGCTTCCGCGCCCAAGTAGGCCCTTCCGCCGCTGGTATCATCAGGGTCCGCCATCCCGGACCCTCGCCGTGCCGATCCAGCAGCTGCCCGATACGCTCGTCAACCAGATCGCCGCGGGCGAGGTCGTCGAGCGTCCGGCGTCGGTGGTCAAGGAACTGGTGGAGAACGCGCTGGATGCCGGCGCCACGCGGCTGGACATCGAGCTGGAGGAAGGCGGCATCCGCCTGATCCGCGTTCGCGACGACGGCGGCGGCATCCCCGCCGGCGAACTGGCGCTGGCGATTTCCCGCCACGCCACCAGCAAGATCGCCTCGCTCGATGACCTCGAGGAAGTCGCCACGCTGGGCTTTCGCGGCGAAGCGCTGCCGTCCATCGCTTCGGTCAGCCGTTTCGCCCTGAGCTCGCGCACCGCGGCGCAGGAGCACGGCGTGCGGCTGGAAGTGGACGGCGGCCGGATCGCGCCGGCGCAGCCGCAGCCGCACCCCGCCGGCACCACGGTGGAAGTGCGTGACTTGTTCTACAACGTGCCGGCGCGCCGCAAGTTCCTGCGCGCCGAACGCACCGAGCTTGGCCACATCGAAGAATGGCTGCGCTCGCTGGCGCTGGCCCGGCCGCACGTGGAGCTGCGGATCAGCCATAACGGCCGGCTGTCGCGCCACTACAGGCCGGTGCGCGACGACGGCGAGCACCTGCGCCGCGTGGCCGAGGCGCTGGGCGAAGAATTCACCACGCAGTGCCTGCAGGTGGAACACGCCGGGGCCGGGCTCCGGCTGCGCGGCTGGGTGGGCCTGCCGACGGCGGCGCGATCGAGCGCCGACCAGCAGTACTTCTACGTCAACGGCCGCGCGGTGCGCGATCGCACCGTGGCGCATGCGGTGCGGCAGGCGTATGCGGACGTGCTGTTCCATGGCCGGCATCCGGCGTTCGTACTGTTCCTGGAATGCGATCCGCGCCAGGTGGACGTGAACGTGCATCCGGCCAAGCACGAGGTGCGCTTCCGCGAGCAGCGGCTGGTGCACGACTTCATTTACCGCACGCTGCACGAGGCGCTCAAGTCCACCCGGGCCGGCCTTGCCGCGGGCCATGACGGCGTGCCGGCGGCTGCGGGGGCGTGGGCGCCGCCGGCGCAGTCGGGCCTGGGTCTGCCGGTGCGCGAGGCGATGTCGGCCTATGCGGCGCTCTATCGCGCTCCGTCCGCCTCGGGCGGCGGCAGCGGCGTCGGCGCTGAAGCGATGCCGGCCGCGGATGAGTCGCAGGCGCCGCCGCTGGGCTACGCGCTGGCGCAGCTGCACGGCATTTTCGTGCTGGCCGAGAACTCGCAGGGCCTGGTGCTGGTGGACATGCACGCCGCGCACGAACGCATCACCTACGAGCGCCTGAAGACGGCGCGCGACGGCGAAGGCATCCGGTCCCAGCCGCTGCTTGTGCCGCTGTCGCTGGCGGTGTCCGAACGCGAGGCTGACCTGGCCGAGCAGCACGTCGACACGCTGGCGGGATTCGGCTTCGAACTACGCCGCGCCGGCCCGCAGTCGCTCAGCGTGCGCAGCGTGCCCACCCTGCTGGCCGACCTGGACCCGCGCACCCTGGTGCTGGGCGTGCTTTCGGACCTGCGCGAACACGGGCAGACGCGGCGCCTGGAAGAAGCACGCAATGAGCTGCTGTCCACGCTCGCCTGCCACACCTCGGTGCGGGCCAACCGCCGTTTGGGCGTGCCCGAATTGAACGCGCTGCTGCGCGACATGGAACCCACCGAGCGCAGCGGGCAATGCAACCACGGCCGGCCCACCTGGGTGCAGCTGAGCAAGACCGAGCTCGACCGACTTTTCCTCAGGGGACGATGATGCGCCTGCCCATCCTGCTGTTGCTTGCCCTGCTGCTGTCTGCCTGCGGCGGCGCTGAAGAACAAGCCGCGGAATCGGCGTCGGCGGCCCGCGCCGAGCGCGCGGCGAAGCTGGCTTACGAAGGCGAGATTCTTGCGTGGCGCGACGAGCGACTGGCCCGCCTCACCCGCCCCGACGGCTGGCTTTCGCTGGTGGGGCTGCACTGGCTGCCCCTGGGCCAGACGTACGTGGGATCGGCGCGCGACAACGGCACCCGCCTGTCGCTGGGTCCGCCGCAGCTGGGCATGCTGAGCCTGGCCCGGGATGGTTCGATCAGTCTGACGATCCCGAAAGGCGTTGAAGTGACGGTGGATGGAGCGCCGGCCACCGGCCGGGTGGCGCTGGCCTCGGACGCCAACGGTCCCGCCACGGTGGTGGGCTTCAACAAGGGCGACGCCAGCTTCGTGGTCATCAAGCGCAGCGACCGGTTCGCCCTGCGCGTTCGCAGCGCGCTGGCGCGCACGCGCACGGCGTTCCCTGGCCTGGATTATTTCGACATCGATCCGTCGTTCCGCGTCACGGCACGGTTCCAGGCGCATCCGCCGGGCAGCACCATCGAGATCGTCAACATGCTGGGCATGGTCGAGAAGATGGCCAACCCGGGCAGCCTGAGCTTTGAAAAAGACGGCAAGTCCTTCAAGCTGCAGGCCGTGGACGAGGGCGATGGCCAGCTTTTCCTGGTCATCGCCGACCGCACCAGTGGCCACAGCACCTATGCCGCCTCGCGCTTCCTTTATGCCGCGCCCGCCGGCAAGGACGGCACCACCGTTGTTGACTTCAACAAGGCGTACAACCCGCCCTGCGCTTTCACCGCCTTTTCCACCTGCCCGATGCCGCCGCTGGAAAACCGGCTCGACCTGTTGGTGGAGGCCGGCGAGAAGAAGCCGCGCCCGTTCACCGAATAAGCCCCCCGCAATCGAAGGAAATCCGACGCATGTTCAAGCCCGTCATCGCCGCACTGCTGCTCGCCACCACCGCCTGCGCGGTACACGCCGAGCCACCCACCCCGCTGCTGTGGAAGGTCAGTGACGCGGACAATTCGATCTACCTGCTCGGCTCGTTCCACCTGCTCAAGGACAGCGACTACCCGCTGGCCGACAGCACCTACGACGCGCTGGCCGATGCCGAACACGTGGTGTTCGAACTGTCGCCGGCGGAAATGAACGACCCGGCACTGGGCCAGAAGATGGGCGTGGCCGCCATGCGCACCGACGGCAAGACGCTGCAGCAGTCGCTTCCCGAGGAAACCTGGGAACAGCTGTCGGCCTACACCGCCAAGCGCAACATCCCCGTCGCCAACTTCCAGCCCTACGAGGCGTGGTTCATCAGCCTGATGGTCAGCATCACCGAGATGCAGCTGGTTGGCCTGGATCCGGAGAAGGGCCTGGACAAGCATTTCGCCGAGCGCGCGATCAAGGCCGGCAAGCCGGTCAGCGGGCTGGAGACGGGTGACCAGCAGATCGCCCTGTTCGACGGCATGGACGAAAAGGAACAGCTGCAGGCGCTGCAGGACACGCTGGCGGAAGTGGCCAACATCGAGTCCGAGATCGACAAGATGCACGCGCTGTGGCGCGCTGGCGACGGTGAGGGCCTGTTCGCCGCGACCGCAGCGGACATGAAGCGCGAGTACCCGGCGCTCTACCAGCGCGTGAACGTCGAACGCAACCAGGCCTGGCTGCCGCGCCTGGCGGCCATGCTGGACGACAGTTCGTCCGACGACACGCTGGTGGTGGTGGGCGCCATGCACCTGCTGGGCGACGACGGCGTGGTGGCCATGCTCAAGGCCAAGGGTTATCGGGTCGAGCGGCTCTGACGGGCACGGGCCGGCGCACCGGCGGCACCAGCACGATGCAATCCACGGGGCAGGGCGGCAGGCAAAGCTCGCAGCCCGTGCACAGATCGGCGATGACGGTGTGCATCTGCTTGGCGGCGCCCACGATGGCGTCCACCGGGCAGGCCAGGATGCATTTGGTGCAGCCGATGCAGTCGTCCTCGACGATCAGCGCCACGACCGGCGGCTTCACTTCGCCGTTGTCCGGATTGAGCGGCTTGGCTTCGCGGCCCAGCAGTTCGGCCAGGGCGCGCACGCCGGCCTCGCCGCCCGGCGGGCACTGGTTGATGTCGGCTTCGCCCGCGGCTATCGCCTGCGCGTAAGGCCGGCAGCCGGGGTAGTTGCATTGGCCGCACTGGGTTTGCGGCAGCAGCCGGTCGATCTGTTCCACCATCGGATCGGCCTGCACCCGGAAGCGCACGGCGGCCCAGCCCAACAGGGCGCCCAGCACCGCCGCCAGTGCGGCCAGCGCCGCCAGTGCGCCGGTCATGTCAGGCCGGCACCATGCCGGTGAACCCCATGAAAGCCAGCGACATCAGGCCCGCAGTGACCAGTGCGATCGGCGCGCCGCGCCAGGCGGCCGGCACGTTGGCCGTCTCCAGCCGTTCGCGCATGGCCGAGAACAGCACCAGCACCAGGCCAAAGCCCACCGAAGCGCCGAAGCCGTAAAGGATGGACTCGATCAGCGTATGCCGCGCCTGCACGTTCAGCAGCGCCACGCCGAGCACGGCGCAGTTGGTGGTGATCAGCGGCAGGTAGATGCCCAGCACCCGGTACAGGCGCGGGCTCTGGCGGTTCATCACGATCTCGGTGAACTGCACCACCGACGCGATCACCAGGATGAAGCCCAGCGTGCGCAGGTACTCCAGACCCAGCGGCAGCAGGATCCAGTGGTGCACCGCCCAGGCCAGGGCGGCGGACAGCGTGAGTACGAAGCCCGTGGCCAGGGCCATGCCGTAGGCGGCGTCGATGCGGCGCGACACGCCCATGAACGGGCACAGCCCCAGGAACTTCACCAGCACGAAGTTGTTGACGAAGGCCGCACCCACCAGCAGCAGCGCGATCTCGCTCAAGGCCCGTCCTAGCGGACCGGCATGCCGGCCTGGGCCGGTGCGTCGGCGTCCAGCAGCGCCAGCGCGCCGCCGTCATGGCCGGCCGACAGGATCATGCCCTCGCTGATGCCAAAGCGCATCTTGCGCGGCGCCAGGTTGGCGATGAACACCACGCTGCGGCCGACCAGTTTCTCCGGCTCGCCGTAGCTGCCGCGGATGCCCGAGAAAATCTGGCGCTGGCCCAGCTCGCCGGCGTCCAGCAGGAAGCGCAGCAGCTTGTCCGAGCCTTCCACGAAGCCACACTCGAGCACCTTGCCGATGCGCAGGTCGAGCTTGGAGAAGTCCTCGATGCCGATGGTGGTGCCGGCGGCCGCGGCGGGCGCCGCCGTGGCTGCCGCCGCCACGGCGGGCTTCGCCGCCTGGGCCGGGCTGGGCGTCGCAGCGATGGTCTCGGCGGGCTTGAGGTCTTCGGTGCTGGCCTGGGTCATGGCTTCGATCTGCTTGGGGTCAATGCGGGTCATCAGTGGCTCGAACGGGGCGATGGCGTGGCCCAGCAGCGGGCTGGCGATGTCGCTCCAGGTCTGCACGGGCGCGCGCAGGAAGGATTCGGCGCGGGCGACGGTCACGGGCAGCACCGGCTTGAGCGCCGTGGCCAGCACGCGGAACAGGTTCAGGCCCTGGCTGCATACGGCCTGCAGTTCGGCGTCGGCACCTTCCTGCTTCGCGATCACCCAGGGCTTGTGCTCGTCGATGTAGCGGTTGGCCTCGTCGGCCAGCGCCATCACCTGGCGCATCGCCTGGCCGTACTCGTCGCGCGCGTAGCTGGCGGCCACGTCCTGCACGCCTGCGGCGAAGCGTGCGTACATGTCCGGGTCGGGCAGCGCTTGGGACAGCCTGCCGTCGAAGCGCTTGCTGATGAAGCCCGCGCAGCGGCTGGCGATGTTGACGAACTTGCCGACCAGGTCGCTGTTAACCCGCGCCACGAAATCATCCAGGCTCAGGTCCAGGTCCACCACGCCGGCGCCGGTCTTGGCGGCGAAGTAGTAGCGCAGGTATTCGGGGTTCAGGCCGGTGTCGAGGTAGGTTCGCGCCATCACGAAGGTGCCGCGCGACTTGGACATCTTCGCGCCGTTCACCGTCAGGTAGCCGTTCACGTGCAGCCCGGTGGGGGCACGAAGGCCGGCGCCGTGCAGCATCGCCGGCCAGAACAGGCCGTGGAAGTTGATGATGTCCTTGCCCAGGAAGTGGTGCATTTCGGTTTCACCCGCGGCGTTGCGTGCCGCGTCGGTGAAGGCGTCGAAATCGTTATCGGTGCGCGCGCACAGGGCCTTGAAGCTGGCCAGGTAGCCGATGGGCGCGTCCAGCCAGACGTAGAAGAACTTGCCGGGCGCGTCCGGGATGGAGAAGCCGAAGTAGGGCGCGTCGCGGCTGATGTCCCAGTCGCGCAGGCCACCCTCCAGCCACTCGCCCAGCTTGGCCTTGACCGAGGCGTGCGCCACGTCGCCGGCCAGCCATTCGCGCAGGAAGGCCTCGAACTTGCCCAGCTCGAAGAAGTAGTGCTCCGAGTCGCGCAGCTCGGGCGTGGCGCCCGACACCACCGAGCGCGGGTTCTTCAGTTCGGTCGGCGAATACGCCTTGCCGCAGACTTCGCAGTTGTCGCCGTACTGGTCGGCGGCGCCGCAGTTGGGGCAGTCGCCCTTGATGTAGCGGTCGGGCAGGAACATCTGCTTGACCGGGTCGTAGAGCTGCTGGATCGAGCGCCGGGCGATGGCCTGGGGGCCGTGCGTGCCGTCGCGCAGCCGCGTGTAGACCAGGTTGGCCAACTCGCGGTTTTCGTCCGAATGGGTGGAGTGGTAGTGGTCGAAGGCGACGCCGAAATTGGCAAAGTCGGCTTCATGCCCGGCCTGGACGCCGCGGATGAAGTCTTCCGGCGCCAGCCCGGCCTTCTCGGCCGCCAGCATGATCGGCGTGCCGTGGGCGTCGTCGGCGCAGACGAAGTGCACTTCGCCGCCGGCCATCCGCCGCGCGCGCACCCAGATGTCCGCCTGCAGGTAGCCCACCAGGTGACCCAGGTGCAGCGGGCCGTTGGCATAGGGCAGGGCGGTGGTGACGAGGGCGGGGCGGGGCACGGTCATTCGGGCAGGGCTTCGACGGCAGGGCCGCCATTATCCCAGATTGCGCCGACGCGGCGGCGCCGCCCCAAAAAAAGGGCTCTTTACCCAAGTGATTGGATGGGCGCGGCGCCGGCCCCACCGCGAAGGCGAGGGTCACTTCCTGCTCATGGCACGGCCTTTTAAATCGCAGGAAGTGACCCTC
>NZ_JAIBFH010000429.1 GCF_019459675.1 Arenimonas sp. | reverse complement strand
GTTTTCGATTTGCCGCCGGGAACGCGCCTCAAGGTTCTGGTCGAGGAAGCCGACGAACACGATCTGTGGGCGACGCCGGTCTGAGTCCGCCTCGCGGATTTGGCTCAAGACATCAGGTGGCGCGGGCGTCGCCAGAGCTTCCAGGCGTCGCGTGGGTGCATATGCAAGGCCTTGCCGCTGACCGGGTCCACCAGCCGCAGGCCTTGCGGACCGATTCCGCGCAGCGTGCCAAGCAGCGGCACGAACCAGTCCTGTTCCAGTTCCCGCAGCGCTTCGCGCCAGCCGTAGGCATCGCCGATCTGTCCGGCTGGGGTCAGGGTGTCGAGCAGAATGACCCCCTCACCGCTAAACAATTGTGCGTCCCGATGTGTGGGAAGCGCCCGCACGCGCGCGTTGCAGAAGGTGCCCAGCGCCAGCGCTTCGGCGTTCCCTGCGTACAGCGGAACAGGGGTGGCGCAGGTGACGGGCAGACGGCCGCCGCCCCACAGCCACAGCGAATTTACCGGGAGTTCGCCGCGCGCTTCGCGCGCCTGATTGACCGGATGCTCGTGCAGCAGCATTTGCAGTTCATTCAATTCGGCACGAAACCGCATGGCGTCGTCGCCCTGCGGCAGCAACGGATCGATATCGCGTCCCACCGCGACCGACAACGGCGTGGTGGTGAGGCGCGGTGCCTGGAGATACTGCAGGTACCAGCGCCGAGGGTGGAGCGGTAGCGGGCTCAGGTCAGGGCCGAAATGCTGGCCGATGGCGGCGGCCAGCGCGTCGGCTTCCGGGCGCGAGAGTGAAAGTGCGTCGGCGTCCGCTAGCACGATGCGGTCGCGCATCACTCGCAAATGCACCGGGTCGGCGCGCAGCCAGTAGGCGTCCCCGGCCACCCCGCCATCCGTCGCCAGGGTGATTGGGGCGAGCGGCCAGTCCTGCTGGCGCGATACTCCAAACGCTTCGCACAGGGCAGCCTCCACGCCGCCGTCGGGGCAGGGCAGGCGGGTGCCGCGTGCCAGCAAGGTTTGCAGCGCGGGCAGGTGCAGACCCGGGGCTGCCGTTTCCAGCAGGCGCGCGGGCGCGAACAGATAAGGGATGATGAACAGCATGCATCGAGTGTAACAAGCGGATTCGCTAGAATGGCGGCCATGCGCCAGGCCTTCCATGAAATCACCGTCCCCACCCGTGGCAAGGGCTTGTATGCGTTCACCCCGCAGGTGCGTGACTGGGTTGATGCCAGCGGCATCCGGCAGGGCCTACTCACGCTGTATATCCGCCACACCTCGGCGAGCCTGCTGATCCAGGAAAATTATGATCCGACGGTGCAGACGGACCTCGAGCGCTTCCTGTCGCGGCTGGTGCCGGAGGGCGACCCGATGTACGAACACACCCTGGAAGGCGCGGACGACATGCCGGCACATGTGCGCGCCGCGCTGACGCAAACCCATCTGGCGATCCCGGTTGCCGACGGCGGGCCGCTGCTCGGCGCCTGGCAGGGGATTTACGTCTTCGAGCACCGGCGTGCGGCGCAGACGCGCAGGGTGGCGCTGCACCTG
>NZ_JAIBFH010000423.1 GCF_019459675.1 Arenimonas sp. | reverse complement strand
GTACGAACAGGGCTACACCATCTCCGGCGCCCGCCAGCGCCTGGAGGGCGAGGAGGGCCGGGTCGAAACCAGCATGTCCGCGCAGATCGTCAAGCAGGTCCGCATGGAGCTCGAAGAAGTCCTCCAACTCCTGCGCCGCTGACGTATACTTCACACCGAATCGGGGCGTAGCGCAGCCTGGTAGCGCACTAGCATGGGGTGCTAGGGGTCGTGAGTTCGAATCTCACCGTCCCGACCAATTCGAAACGCCGTCCCGCTGCCCCGCGGGACCGCAATGAGGAAGCCCGCCATTTGGCGGGCTTCGTCGTTTCCGGGGCAGGTGGGTTTCAGGGCTCGGCGCTGGCCCGGGCTTTCTCGTCTACTTGGGCATCGGCGCCGCCGGCGCAGTCGACGTTCTCGCCCGGGCCGGTTTCCACCAGCGCCAGCAGCGCCGCCGGCGGGGCAATGGCGAACAGGGCCGCGGCGATGGCGCCACGCAGCGCCAAGGGCCCGCCCTGCGGCCGGATGGTGGGGTCCATCAGCGTGCCGCGCACGCGCAGCGGCGAGCGCAGGCTCAGCGGGCTGGAGTCCTTGGGCCGCGGCCGCAGCAGCAGGTCCAGCGACTCATCGCCCAGGTTGATGGTGCCGTCGGCCAGCAGCAGGGTGTCGGTGGTGTCGAACGCGAAGGCGCGCGTGGTCATCTCACCCGATGCCACCGAGAAGTCGGCGAAACCGCAGCGCACCGGCACCACCTTGTCCTTGCCGATCAGGAATTTCAGCGCCTCGGCGATGTCCAGCCCGGCCATTTCGAGCGTGAGGTTGCTGATGCGGCCCGGCCCCATTGCCACGCCCACCTCGCCATCGGCAGTGGCCATCAGCGCCGCCACGGAATTGCCGCGGCCGGTAATGGCCACCCGCCCGCCAATGCGTCCTGCGCTCTCGGGCGCGCTGTTGGGCACCAGCTTGGGCAACTCCATGCCGCGCGCGCGCAGGTCGATGGCGGCGGCCATCGGGTCCTGGCGCGAGTCCAGGTGCACGCGGGAGGTGATGCTGCCGCCGGCCAGCGTCAGGTCGAAGGGATCCAGGTGCAGGTCGCCATCCACCAATTTCAGGTGGGCGTCCATCGCTTCCAGCGGCAGGGTCGGCGATATCACCTTGGTGGCGCGCAGGCGCACATCGGCGTCCATGGCGCGCAGCTTGGCCAGGTCGTAGGGATCGGACGGGAAGAAGCGCCGATTGGGGGTGACCACCGCGGCGCGATCGCCTTCGCCCATCCGGGGCGTGCCGCCAATGAAGCCGGCCAGGTCGTCGAAGTCCAGCCGCTGGGAGCGCAGGTCGGCCTTCAGCGCAGAGCGCGGCTGGCGGGTGTCCACGCTCAGGTTGCCGCTCAGGTCGGAGTCGCCGACGGTGCCCGAGAACTTGCGGTAGCTCCACACCTGGCCGGTGCGGCCGAGCTGACCCTTGAGGTCGTAGGCCGAGGTTTTGGGCAAGGCCAGGCCAAGCAGCGGATAAAGCTGCGCCATGTCGTCGCCGGAAATCTCCAGGCCCAGCGCGAAGTCGGCCAGCTGCAGCGGCGTGGCAAGCCCGCCCAGCACGCGCGCGCGGGTGCCGCCGGCCCGTGCCACCAGGTCGATGCGGAAGCGCTCTTCGGCGTCGGCCAGCGACAGCGGCGAATCAATCTTGCCCTGCAGCTGGAAGTCGCTGCGCCGATAGCGGCCGTCACCCGACAGCAGCAGCGGCGCGAAGCCTTCGGCCAACTCGGGCTCGCCGCTGCGCACGTCCACGCTCAGGTCGGTTTGGTACTGGGCCTCGCGCAGGTGGAAGCGGCCGTCCTCGACCAGCAGCTGGTCGATGCGGGGCAGGTCCAGCGGCTCGCGGTCCGGGTCGGGTTCGCCGAAGTTCCAGTTGGCCAGCCCTTCGTCATTGCGCTCCAGCCGAAGCTCCGGGCCCACCAGGCGCACGCGCGGCAGCACGATGTCGCCGCGCCACACATGCCAGATTGCCCAGACGATCTCCACGCGCTGCACTTCCAGCATCGTCCTGCGCTCGGCCCAGTCGGCATTGCCCAGCATGATGCCGTTGGCGATTACGGTGGGGCGTGCCCAGTGCAAGTCCACGTCCAGGTCGCCCTGGATGCGGAACTCGCGCCCGGTGGCGGCGGTCACCTGGCGTTCGATCGGACCGCGGTACCAGTTCCAGTCGAACAGCACGCCCAGCAGCACCACCAGCAAAAGCAGCAGCCAGCGCGCCTGCCGCTTGCGGCGGGCCTTGGGGTGGTCGGGTGCCGTTGCTGTGCCTGCTTCCATGGCCCGAGTCTAGGCGCGTCAACTCGATTGGGTGCGAAGGCCGATCGCCACCGTTCATGTAGCTGTCCACACCTGGAACGGCGGGCAAGAGAGCCCGCCGGGTGGCGGGCCTTCCCGGGCTGCGAAGCCGCCCGCCTCAGCTGTCGAACAGCGCCGCGTCCAGCGCCAGCAGGTTGGCGCTGCCGCTGCGCATCGCGGCGGCGTGGCTTTGCGTTCGCGGCAGGATGCGCGCGAAGTAGAACCGTGCGGTCTCGCGCTTGGCGGTCTTGAAGTCGGCGGGATGGCTTCCGGCATCGGCTGCCGCCACGGCCTTGGCCCACCAGAACGCCAGGGCCACGTAGCCCGAATAGAACAGGTAGTCCACCGACGCCGCGCCCACTTCGTCGGCGTTGGCCGTGGCCTTCTTGCCCACTTCAATCGTCAGTTCGCCCCACTGCTTGGCGATCTCGGCCAGCGGCAGGATGAACTCGGTGAGCGTGGTGTCGGCCGCGTGCTGGGTGCAGAAGGCCTGGATCATCTTCAGGAACTGCTGCAGCCCCGCGCCCTGCAGCTGCATGGTCTTTCGGCCCAGCAGGTCGAGCGCCTGGATGCCGGTGGTGCCTTCGTAGATGGTGGTGATGCGGGCGTCGCGGGCCAGCTGTTCCATGCCCCATTCGCGCACGTAGCCGTGGCCGCCGAAGCACTGCAGGGCGTGGTAGGTGCACTCGTTGCCCCACTCGGTCAGCAGGCCCTTCACTATCGGCGTCAGGAAGCCCAGCAGGATGTCGGCTTCCTGGCGCTCGGCGTCGTCCTTCGACCGCTCCAGCACGTCCACCAGCGTGGCGGCGTGCAGGGCCAGCATGCGGCCGCCTTCGGCCAGCGACTTGCAGGTCAGCAGCATGCGGCGGATGTCGGGATGCACGATCAGCGGGTCGGCCGGCTTGTCGGGGAACTTGGCGCCCGACAGCGAACGGCCCTGCAGGCGGTCGCGGGAATAATCCAGCGCGTTCTGGAAAGCGCGGTCGATCAGCGCCAGGCCCTGCAGTCCCACCGCCAGGCGCGCGGTGTTCATCATGGTGAACATCGCATTGAGGCCCTTGTTCGGCTGGCCGATCAGGTAGCCCTGCGCGCCGTCGAAGTTCATTACGCACGTGACCGAGCCGTGGATGCCCATCTTGTGTTCGATCGAGCCGCACCACACCGCATTGCGATCGCCGACGGTGCCGTCGCGCGCCACTTTCACCTTGGGCACTATCAACAGCGAGATGCCCTTCACGCCCGCGGGCGCGTCCGGCAGGCGCGCCAGCACCAGGTGGACGATGTTGTCGGTGAAGTCGTGGTCGCCGCCGGTGATGAAGATCTTGGTGCCGGTGACGGCATAGCTGCCATCGGCCTGCGGTTCGGCCTTCGTCTTGAGCAGGCCCAGGTCGGAACCGCAGTGCGGCTCGGTCAGGCACATGGTGCCGGTCCACTGGCCGGAAACCAGCTTG
>NZ_JAIBFH010000392.1 GCF_019459675.1 Arenimonas sp. | reverse complement strand
CCGCAAAAACCTACCCCAACCCCCGGTCACCGCGATCACCCCCGACTCGGTGCCTCCCGCCGTGACCCCCTTGCAAGCCAGCATTCGCGGGGACCTCCTCGACCGCTGGGGCCCCCTGCTGCAGGGGGAGGCGCTGCGGGTGGCGCTGGGCTATTCCAGTGGAGCCGCGCTGCGCCAGAGCCTGGCCCGCGGGACCGCGCCCGTGACGCTCTTCAAGATCCCCGGACGCCGCGGCCACTATGCGCTCACCTGGCAGGTAGCGCACTGGCTGGCTCGCCAAGGCACCGCTCCCGACGCCACCGCATCAGTGCAAAGGAGGCCGCCCGCCGACCCCTAATTCCGCCCGTATCTTCTCGAGCCGGAAATGAAAAAGCCCACGCGCGAACGTGGGCGGAGACGCTAGAGGCCTCATCGACAGCGTTGCTCATTTCCTCCCACCCGTCAAGCCCGACACCGGGCTTGCGGGAGTGTTTTGCCTGGGGAAATCCCGATGCCAGCCACACTGTTGGGCCGGACGGGCGCGCTGTTGCCCGGTGCGCCGGCCATCCCTGCCAACGCCTTGTCCCGCCCCCGTCACGCGAGTTCGCCGGTCCCGACCCGACATGGGGAGCGCCCGCATGGCCGCGATTGAACGAACCGCCTATCCCCAGTTCCGCCGCAACCCCGTGGTCCGGGAGCTGGTCGCCAGCTATACACCCACCGAGGAAGACATTGCCTGGGTGCTGGCTCGCGCCCGTTTCCCCGGGCACCGGCTGGGGCTGGCGTTGCTGCTGGTGTCGTTCCGGCGCCTGCACTATTTCCCGGCGCTCGAGGATATTCCGGCCGGGATCGCTCGCCACGTGCGAAGCGAACTCAAGCTGCGGCCGCAGGTCCGTCCCGAGTTCGACACCCGAACGCTCTATCGCTTTCACCGCGATATCCGGGCCCGCCTGGGCGTCAAGGCGTTCGACCGCCCCGCGCGGCACACGCTGCTTCGAGCGGTGGCCGATGCCGCGGCCGTGCGTGACAACCCGGCCGATTTGATCAACGTGGCGATCGAACAGCTCGTGCACGACAAGATTGAGCTGCCGGCGTTCGTGGCTCTGGACCGTCTGACGCGGCGCGTGCGCACGCTGGTCAACCGCGCCTTTTTCTCGACCATCAACGACCGGTTGACTGAGGACGACAAGCGGCAGCTCGATGAGCTGCTGGTCGCCGGCAGCGGCCCCAAGACCCCCCTGCATCTGCTCAAGCGCAAGCCTGGTCGTCTGTCCCTGCCGAACTTCAAAGGCCTCCTCGATCACCTGGAGTATCTGGACACGCTGGTGGGAAATGCGGACTTGCTCGCCGGGCTGCCCGAGATCAAGCGCTTGCATTTCGCTCGCGAAGCACGAGCGCTGGATGCCGCCGAGCTGCGCGACTTCACGACGCCCAAGCGCCATGCGCTGGTGGTGTGCTTGATCCAGCGGGCCCGGGTCGAGTGTCTGGATGCCATTGCCGAGATGTTCCTCAAGCGCATTGCCAAGATGCATGCCTTGGCCCGGGAGGAACTCGCGCAGCGGCGTGAGCAGGTCCGGGAGGCCGCGGAGGCAATCGTGGCCACTATGTCGGATGTCGTGCGGGTGCTCGATACGCACCCCGAGGATGCGGATGCGGGCCGGGAGATCCGCCGGCTGGTCGGTGAGCGTGGCGGCATTCCGGCCCTGCAGGCCGAGTGCGCCGCCGTCAGCGCCACACATGACGACAATCATCTCCCGTTGTTGCTGCCGCACTACCTCAAGTGGCGTCCGAAGCTCCTGCGGATGATCCAGCTTCTTGAGCTTCGGGCCACCTCAGAGGACCGCGCATTGATGGACGCCATCGCGTTCCTGCGTAACAACCCGCGAGCCCGCGGGGAGTGGCTTGAAGCCCCGATGGATCTGGCCTTCACCACCCACGCATGGCGGTCGACGTTGTGCGAGCGGACGGCCAGCGGAGAAACGCGGGTGCATCGCCTGCACTTTGAGGTCTGTGTGTTCGCCATGCTAGCGCACGAGCTGCGGTCCGGCGATGTGGCAATCGTGGGATCGGAGGCCTTTGCCGACTATCGCGATCAACTGCTGGCCTGGGATGAATGCGAGCCCCTGGTGGCCGACTATTGCGAGCAAGCCAAACTCCCGGCCACGGCCGAAGCGTTCGTCGCCGAGCTCCAGGTTCGCTTGACGCAGGCAGCCGAACAGACGGACCAGGGCTATATGGCGAACAGCGACGTCGCCATCGACGAGTCGGGTCTCCCGGTGCTCAAGCGTCACCGCGCCAAGGACATGACGGCCAGCGCGAAAGCGCTGGAGGCCGCCGTTCTCGAGCGGATGCGCGAACGCAGCGTCATCGAGATCTTGTGCGACGTCCAGCATTGGACCAACTGGTCCAAACACTTCGGGCCGCTCTCGGGTAGCGATCCCAAGCTCGACGAACCCCACGTGCGCTATGTCCTGACGACGTTCACCTACGGCTGCAACCTGGGGCCCGCCCAAGCGGCCCGTCACCTGCGAGGGGCGGCATCGGCCCATATGCTGTCGTTCGTCAACCGCCGCCACATCGACGCCAACCGCTTGGCGGCGTCGTCGCGGGACATCATCAACAGCTTCGCCCACCTGCAGCTTCCCCGCTTTTGGGGGCAGGGCAAGGCTGCCGCGGCCGATGGCACGAAGTACGAATTGTTCGAGAAGAACCTGCTGGCGTCGTACCACATCCGCTATGGCGGGTATGGCGGCATTGCCTACCACCACGTCTCGGATACCTACATCGCGCTGTTCAGCCATTTCATCCCGTGCGGCGTGTGGGAAGCGGTCTACATCTTTGATGGCCTGATCAAGAACACCTCCGAGATCCAGCCGGAACGGGTCCATGCCGACACCCAAGGGCAGTCCCTGCCGGTGTTTGGGCTGTCGCACCTGCTGGGTGTCGAGCTGATGCCGCGCATTCGGAACTGGCAGGACTATCGATTCTTTCGCCCCGCAGACGACCTGAGCTACGACTACATCGATACGCTCTTCAAGGACACGGTCGACTGGGATCTCATCGAACTGCACTGGAAAGACCTAATGCAGGTGGCGTTGTCCATCCGTGCGGGGAAAATCGCTCCGTCGACCCTGCTGCGGAAGCTGGGAACCGCCAGCCGAAAGAATCGCCTGTATCACGCGTTCAAGGCCCTCGGAACGGCAGTTCGGACACTATTTCTGTTGCGCTATATCAGCGAGCCACTGCTCCGCGAGGAGATTACGGCGGCCACCAACAAGGTGGAGTCCTACAACGGTTTCGCCAAGTATCTTTTCTTCGGTGGCGAGGGCGTCATCGGCCAGAACGACCCCCTCGAGCAGGAGAAGGCCATCAAGTACAACGATCTCGTGGCGAACGCCGTCGTGTTTTCCAATGTCGTCGAGCAGACCCGCATCATCCGTGGCTTGCTCAAGCAGGGTTGGAAGATCACGGCCGCCGACGTGGCCGTGCTGAGCCCTTACCTGACGGCGCATATCAAGCGTTTCGGCGATTACGTTATCGAGTTCGATAACGTCCCCGCGCCCTACGAAGCGAACCTGAGCCTGGAAGGCTGAGGCGGCTCGGCTCCGGTGATTCCTGGGCTGAGGTCGGACGTGGCCGATCCGGGCCAGCCCACTCAGGCATTGCCGCTCAGTCCAGTGGGGGAGGGTTGGCCTTGCGCTGTGCCTATACTGTGCATATACTGTGCGGCAAATAGGAGGCACCATGTCCACCGCCACGGTTCAGCTGCCTGACGTCACGTCGTTCCAAGACGGCGAAAAGCCGATTCTGTCGCCCGCGCGGGTCGGCGGGGAGTTCCTGCTGGGGATCCAGGACCTGGCAGATCTCTCGCACGTGCATCGGAACAGCGTCCGCGCCCACCCCGAGAACAAGCAGCTGCAGGCAACGCTGGTGAATTTGCTGCGCGTGCGGTCGGCGGCCATGGCGGTGAGCCATGATCCGCAAAAGGCCGCATTCTTCGTTCGGAACCAGCCCATCCCGAGCTTTGGCCATAAGACCGCGCTCCAGCTCGTGGGCGAGGGCCGAACCGAGGACGTGATCGGCTACTTGGCCTCGATTGAGGCGGGGTTTGTGGGTTGATCCTCACCGATTTGGAGGACCCCACTGCCGCCTTCCGAGCCAACAAGCCGGAATGGGCTTACGCGCCACTAAGCGGCGCGGGCGCTGCGAAGGTCGGCGGCAGGTTCAATCGTCAGGGTATCGAGGCGCTTTATTTTAGCCAGGACAGGCTCACGGCGCTCGATGAGTACCAGCAATGCAGCTCGCTTCTCCCTCCGTGCACTTTGTGCCAGTACACCCTGGGTATTTCCGGGCTTGTGGACCTACGGGCCCTGACGGACGATGGCCAATGGGACGCGGATTGGCACAACTGGACGGCGGACTGGCGCGAGCAGCGGTTCAACCAAGGCATCACGCCGATCACCTGGATGCTCGGCGACCTTGCCATGGAGCAGGGCCATAAGGGCATCATCTTCCCGAGCATGGTGCGGGCGGGTGGCACCAACATCGTCATCTACAAGGACATGCTCGAGCCGGAGGACAAGCTGGACGTGTTCGATGACGGCCTGCTACCTGACGACAGGGCAAGCTGGTCGAGACGGGATCTGCGCTGAGTCAGCCTGGGGCCGGAGCGGCCTGTTCGGCGACGAACCCTATGAAGCTGCCGAATCGTGTAACTGGCTGATTAAATTAATTTTCTAGACTTGAATGTCCTATCTTTACACGTATCTCGGCTGAACCCCAACCCGGGCCAGTGCGGTAGCTTGCTCACGAGTCTGGGCGGCTAGTTGCGCTTTCGAGACCTTAAGCTCCTGACGAATCCTGTCGACCTCGGCATAGGCGCGGTCCTCCGCCTGGCGAAGGTGCGCCTGCAGGGCCTCGCGTTCTGTGGCGGCCGCGGCGCGTTCGGTCTCCGCCTGCTGCATCACGGAGTGATGGCGGGCGAGCGTGGCGTCGATGCGCAACGAAAGCGCCTGAATTTCTGCCTGCTGCGATGCCACCTGGCGCTGTAGATCGCTGTTGCGCTGATCGCTCATCACCAAGGCCGCGTAGTGGGCTTCGGCTTCGCCCTTGGCCTTGGCCAAGTGGGTATCCAGCGACGCCCGCGCCGCACGATCACTGGCCATGGCCGCTTCGGCTTTGGTCAGGACGTCAGCGAGGGCGGCCCGTTCAGGCGCAACCGCGGCCTCAGCATAGGCCTGCCCCGCCGCCAGCGCCGCCTCCCAGAGAGCGGACGCCGCCTCGATTACGGCCGCCGGAGCCTCCGGGACAGCAGCGGATCGGCGCTGCGCGGTGAGCCGACTGCCGAGTCCCTGCCACCAGACATCCAACATCCGGGTGAGCGTGTTGGGCGAGCCGGTGCCGAGAGCTGCCCGGACCCGCTCGATCGTCGGTCGCTCGCCTGACAGCAGCAACTGCTCGATCGCGCCGTTGACCTGTTCCTGGGTGATGCCGCGTGCCATCCGATTTGCTCCTACTTGGATCCCCTGCCCCGGCCTTGACGTACCAACGATAAGTGATGATTATCGTTAGTAGACACTCCATAACGTAGTACAGACTACATATTATGAAGCGTAAAGACACACTGCCCGCCTTGGCCTCGCCCGCTGCCGGACTCGTCCTGCCCGAGCAGCTGGCGCAGCAGGCCGCGGATGCCGTGCGCGAACTTCTCGCCGAAGCCGCCGCGGCCAACACCACCCGTAGCTACGCCACCGCCCTGCGGTACTGGGCTGGCTGGCACCTGGGCCGCTTCGGCGCGGAGCTCACGCTGCCAGTCAACGAAGCCGTCGTGATCCAATTTCTGGTCGATCACATCCAACGGAAAGGCAAGACTGGTCTGGTCAGCGAACTACCCCCAACGCTTGACCAGGCGCTAGTCGCCGCCGGCCTCAAGGCGAAGGTGGGTCCGCTGAAGCTTTCAACCGTCGTCCAGCGCGTGGCAGTACTCTCGACGGCGCACAAGCTCAAGCGCCTGACCAACCCCTGCGAACTGCCCAGCGTCCGGACGTTACTGAGTCGGGCCAGACGCGCTTCTGTGAAACGCGGCGAGCGCGCGACCAAGAAAACCGCCATAACCCGCCCTGAGCTGGAGGCTATGCTGGCGACCTGCGGCGACAACCTGGAAGGCTTGCGTGACCGCGCCCTGCTCTGCTTTGGTTTCGCCAGCGGCGGGCGCAGGCGCAGCGAGATTGCCGTGGCAGACATGCGTGACCTGCGGAAGGTTGGCGAAGGCGACTACATCTATCGCTTAGAGCACTCGAAGACCCAGCAGGCTGGGGTCAAGGCGGATTCGACGCCCGACAAGCCGATCCTGGGGCGCAGCGCCAAGGCGCTTGCTGCATGGCTCAAAGCCGCTCAAATCCGGGAAGGGGCAATCTTTCGCCGCATCTGGAAGGATCGAGTCGGCCCTGCCCTCCTTCCAGGTTCAATAGCTGCCATCGTGAAGCGCCGAGCGAAGCTGGCGGGGCTGCCTGGGGACTTCGGGGCGCACAGCCTGCGGTCCGGGTTTGTTACCGAGGCTGGCAAGCAAGGAGTGCCGCTGCCTGCGGTGATGGCCATGACGGAGCACCGTTCAGTGGCGAGTGTGATCGGGTATTTTCAGACAGGCGCGGCTGAAGACAATCCAGCGGCGCGTTTACTGAAATAGTGCGCCGTTCGCATCGAGTGGCGGCGTTACAACCTCGCCTGACTTGATAGTCCGCCTCTTTACGGACCGCTGATATCGCCTCTAGGGAGCCTATTGAACCGGTTCTGCACCGTCCCGCCCGACCTAGCATCGCCCCTCTTGCGCTGTTTCACAATGTGATGTAACACTATGCAACAGATGAAACAGCAGGCGGCCATGACAGCACCATCTTCCGAAGCCGAGTGGTATGCACTGGTGCGAGAGGGCTGCGCTGGAAACGCCCCGGCCTTCCAACTTCGCCTTAGCCGATTGATTGCGCGTTTGCGGCGGGAAAAGTCTGCCCTGGCGCCGCTACTGGCCAAAGCGCTTACCGAAGCGAACAGTTCCCGCTTGACGCTCGCCCGCGACGCCGCCGCACATCAAGCCCTGGTCAGTCCGGTCGACCTCGACAGCAACCTGGCCCTGTCCTCGGTGCAGTTTCCCGCCTTCGTCGAACATGCGCCGGTCTGGCCGCCCAAGGTTGAAGAGGCGCTCGACGGACTCGTGCGCGAATGGCAGAACGCTGATCGCCTGCGCGAAGCGGGATTGTCGCCCTCGCGCACGGTCTTGCTGTCCGGCCCTCCGGGCGTCGGCAAGACCTTGGCCGCAACCTACCTGGCCGAGCAACTGCACTACCCCCTGATCACGCTCAACCTAGCCGCGGCCGTCAACAGCTTGCTGGGCAAGACCGGCGCCAACCTCACCCGCGTGCTCGGCCACGCCAAGGCGCAGCCGTGCGTGCTGTTGCTCGACGAGTTCGATGCCTTGGCCAAGCGACGCGACGATGGCCAGGACGTGGGCGAACTCAAGCGCGTCGTCAACGTGCTGCTGCAAGCCATCGACGAATGGCCGGGCACTTCGTTGCTCGTGGCCGCCACCAATCACGAGGAGTTGCTTGATCGCGCCGTGTTTCGCCGCTTCGACCTGTGGCTGCGTTTCCCCGATAGCACAGCGCGACAGGTCGAAACCTTGCTCGCCCAACTGGGCGCCGGCCAAGCGGTCGCGCGGCAGATGGCGCCGGCCTTGGCCGGCAAGCCGCTGTCGGATGCCAGTCGCCTGGTGATGCGGGCGAGGCGCGAGATCGCCCTAGGCGGGGGCGAGCTCGACGAGGTGCTGATGCGCCTGGCCCTACCGGGCACGAACGATCCGACCGAGCGCGAGCGTTTGTTGCAGGTCATGCGCCTGCACGCCGACGGTCTGTCCATGCGCGCTATTGCCAAGCACGTCGGGGTGAGTGCCGCGACCATCTCGCGCTGGTTGAACAAGTAGGAGCGCAAGCATGGCAACCACCCCGCGCAACCCGTTGATCGCCAATGGCCAGGCCCTCATCGGCGAGTTGGCGTGGCCTACGGGCGGTGGCCCGAAGTGGCACCCGTACAACCTCGCGCAGACGCGCCAAGCCCTCCATCCCCAGCTCACTGCCGTCGCCCGTGCGGCGCGTGCGGTCCCGCGTGCGTACTCACCCCGCGGCGAAATCACCGCGCGGTTGAAGCTGCATCCGACCTTCCTGGCCAAGTCCCACTTTCACGCCAACATCCTGCGTGATGCGGGCTTGACCGTGCTGGGCTCGCGCTCCACGCAGGTCACCCCCCGCGTCAGCCAAGGGGGCAAGCAGGGTCCGCAGGAGACCGCTGAGATCCTGGTGGCCGGTACGCCGGAAGAGTTTGAAGCGATGGATCGCCAGCTCGGCGATCCGGCCATCGGCAAGGGCCGCCAGGAAGAGTTCACCCACATCGAATCGGTCCTGGCTTACGCGGGCGAGAACAAGTTGCGCCTGGACCCGGAAACCCAATGGCCGGATTTCGTGCACGTGACCTTGCACGCCGGTGAGCACGATGCCGACATCCTGACCGCGTTCCAGACCCTGGCCTTGCAGCTGGGCGGCGAAATCAGTGCGCGCGGGTTCCGCTTCGTGCCGGGCCTGGCGTTCGTCGCGGTGCAACTGCCAGCGGCACGCGTGCCCGAGCTGGCACGCTTCGAGCGGATCCGCTTGGTGCGTTCGATGCCGCGCCTGCGCGAAGAGCTCGATCTCACCGCGGCCCTGACGCGCAAGTTTCCGACCCTGGGGCTGCCGGCGTCACGGCTGACGGCGCCTGGCCCGCGCGTGGCCGTGTTCGACGGCGGCACGCAGAACGCTTTCGGCGCCCATGTAGTCGAATTGGCCGCGCCCGGCTTGCCGCCGGCGACCGTCGCGGACCTGGCGCATGGCGTCAATGTCACCTCCGCCCTGCTGTTCGGCCCGGTCGATCCGACGCGCACCGCGCTGCCCGCACCGCCGTGGGTGGTCGAGCACCACCGTGTGTTGCCGACCAACGAGAGCCCGGAGCAAGCCCTCGATGTGCTCGATCGCATCGTTACCGCCTTGCGCATCGCTCGCACCGCCGACCGCCCCTACCGATTCGCCAACATCAGCCTGGGCCCGGTGGCGACCTTCTTCGACGACGACATCCACGAGTGGACCTCGCGGCTGGACACCGAACTGGCGGATGGCCGCACGCTGTGCACGGCGGCGGTGGGCAACAACGGCGCGTTGGATGGCGAACTCGGCCGCATCCAGCCGCCCGGCGATGCCGTGAACCTGTTCGCGATCGGCGCCGCGGATACGCGCCGCACCAAGTGGAACCGCGCCCCCTACAGCGCCACTGGGCCCGGTCGCAGCCCCGGGTTCGTGAAGCCAGACGTGCTCGCCTTCGGCGGCTCCACTGCCGAGCCGCTGCCGGTGTACAGCCCGCTTGCGGGCGGCGTGGTCGCGGTGGGCGGTACCAGCTTCGCCAGCCCCTTGGCCTTGCGCACGGCGGTCGGACTCGACGTGCTGAGCCAGTCCCGCTTTGACCCGATTACGTTGCAGGCCCTGCTGATCAACGCTGCCGAGTACCGGCGCGGCCACAAGCGGGCCGACGTGGGCTGGGGCCGCATTCCGCTGGACCCGGACGCGATCCTGTATACGCCGCTCGACGTCGTGCGTGTGGTGTATCAGGGCGTCACGCATCCGGGCCACCCCCAAAAGGCGGTGATCCCGGTGCCGTCCGGGCTGCCGGGTGGCACCCGGGTGCGCATCGGCGCGACGTTCTGCTATCGCGCGCCAGTCGACTCCGCACACGCGATCAATTACACCCGGGCGGGTCTGTGGGTGCGCTGCTACAAGGCGCCGGGCCAGAGCCTGCCCCTGTTCGGCAGTGGCATGTACAAATCCGAGGAAGAACTGCGCCGGGACGCCATGCGCTGGGACACAGTGCTGAACAACGCGTGCACGGTCGATGCGGCCGAGCTGGAAGCGCCCTATTTCCATATCAACTACCAGGTGCGCGACGAGAGCGAGGCAGTACGCACGGAGGACACGGTGCCGATGCCCTACGCCCTAATCGTCACGCTGCAGGCACCCGGCGTGGCCGACCTGATGACGCGTATCCAGGCGGAGTTTCCGGTCCTGCTGACCCTGCCGGTCGAGGTCCAGGTGCCGGTGGACGGCCGGCGTTAGCGCGAAGCCGCGGTGGGCCTCAGGGGCAGCCCCGCCGCGTTCCTATCGCCCCGATGGAGAAGCCGCATGACCAAGAAGCACGAGTCCTCGGGTCCGAAGGTGACGCGCACGGCGTCCTCGGTGCTGCGCGACAGTGGCGCCAGCAAGACCGCCAAGAGCCTGGCGGGCAGCGCCCTCGCCCAGGCTGGCACTAAAAAAGCCTCCTCGGCGACCACGGCCCGCACCGCGGCCAAGGCGCTCAATGACGGGCGCACCAGCACCGACACCAAGGCCTTGGCCGGCAGTGTGCTCACACAGCGGCCCGGCAAGCGCAAGTAGTCGGGTCCACCGTGGGGTGTGGCTCGCCCTGCCCCGCGCTCCGGGTCGCCCGTCGGCGCCCGGGTGCTGCGAAACCGGCGAGCTCGAAGCCATTTCCGATTTCTGTGGGGGGCTGCGACTTGCAGTAGAGGGACGCCCGCCACGGTGGCGGAGGGCGCCCCACGACCTATGGAATCAAGAGATGGACGCACCCGAACCCGATGAACTAGAAAACTTGGCTGACCCGGACCTCGTCAAACGCCTGCGCTGCGTCGACTGGAACGACCCGCTGTTCGTCAGCGAAGAACGGCTCGTCCAGCTGTTCGTCGCGGCGCGCACCGCGGGCCACACCGCCCGGGTTGGCCTGTGCAGCAGCGAACTGTCCCGGCGACTGCTGCGGCGCGCCCAAGCCTTCGCCAGGAAGAACACGCTGGTTCCCCAACACTTTTCCGACTACGAAGAAGCCGCCCAGGACTTGGCCGGATACGTGTGGGAACGCCTGCTCAGCGGCACGAATATCGCGTTCGCCGCTCGTCGGTTCGGTGTGTTCTTCGAGAACAAGTCGATTTCGTACTTGCGCGCCCTGCTGGCCGAATGCCGCCAAAGGATGGACAGCCTCGAGGAATGGCACCAGGCCGGGCACGACGACGGGGATGAAGGCGACGACGAGATGGCGCAGCAGCGTGAGGACGACCACGACGGCGACGATGCCGACGCCACCTTGCAGGACGACGCCACGCCGGACCGGGTACTGAGCCACTCGCTGCAGTTCCGTCACGTCCACGCGCGGCTGCGGGTCCTGCTCACCCGCAACGAATATTCGGTCTTTGTGATGCTGTGGCGCCAGGAGATGAAGATCAAGGACATAGCCGCTGCGCTGGGTGTCACCCCGCGCATGGTCAACAACTACAAGCGCAGCATCGAAGCCAAGATGAAGAAGGAGTTCAATGTATGACTTCGCCCAACCGTAGGCCCTCGCTCGAGGACGTGTTGGATGCGCTGTTCCTGCGGGACGATGCGCCGACGCCCGAGATGATCGTTCAGGCCTGCCAGGCACATACCGAGTTTCGCGAGGAAATCTTGGAGTTCGCGGCACTGCGGGCGGCGCAAGCCGCCCTGCCCGACGTGGCCGAGTCCGAGCTGGAGGTTTCCGACGCGTCCGTCATGCGCCTGCAAAGCCATGTGCTCAATTTGCTGTACGGGGCGCCACGCGCCCGCGCAGACGCGGACGCTGTCCGCCAGGCACTGCAATCGCTGGCCGGGCAGCGCCTCAAAGCCGCCGCTCAGGCGATCGACCTGGGCTCGACGGTGCTTCTCCACAAGATTCTGACGCAAGCGATCATCGACACGCCGCGGGTGGTGCTCGTGCGTCTCGCGCAGTTCTTGAAAGTCGGTATGGACGGGCTCGTGGAGGCCTTGGGCCCGCAGTTGGCCTTGCATCGAAGCTACAAGGCCGCGGACAAGCCGACCATGGTCAAACACGAATCCTGGGATCAGGCCGTGGCCGCCCTCGCCGTTGACGAGGCGGAAAAAGCGAGGCTACGCGCGATGCAGGACCGGAGTGATCCCGCATGACGCCGTTTCGCCGGGCGCGATTGGCGGCGCAGCACCTGCGCCGGCAGTATTGTCCGGAAACCGCGGCAGGCGGCTTGCGATCGATCGACCTGATCGCCTGCATCGCCGCCGTCGAGGCCGAAGACTTCGATATCTCGCTGACGCGTCCCGGCGACAGCGCGTTGTGCGGGGCCGATGCCGTGCTCGTTCGCGCCTTTCGCCAGATCCTGGTACGCGACGATGTCGCACCGCCGGACAGGGCGTTCCTGGTGGCGCACGAGTTCGGGCACTGGGTCTTGCACCCGGAAGAGCACGAGGGTTGCCGGCAGGTCATCGCCAGCACCCTGAATCCCGCCGAGGACGACACGCTCGGCGCCAAGCGCGTGGAAGCGTACGGCGCCCGTGAGCGGGCTGAGTTGCAAGCCAACGTGTTCGCGCGCGAGCTGTTGTTGCCGCGCCAGGTGGCCCGTGCGCTGTTCTTGGCCGGCCACACCGCGCACCAAATCGCCACCGACCTGGCGTTGCCGCTCGAGCTGGTCCGGCAGCAGTTGCTCGATGCCCTGCTGCTGCCCGAGGACGGGCTTTCGGATGGCGTGCCGGAGGCGGCCTTGACGCCGACCGCCGAGCAGCGCGATGCCGCGCGATCGCAGGCGCGCACGTCGCTGGTGGTCGCCGGCCCGGGCACCGGCAAGACGGCGACGTTGCTCATGCGCATCGAGCACCTGCTGGCGAACGGCGCCAAGCCCGCTGAGCTGTTGGTGTTGACCTTTTCCAATCGCGCGGCGCGCGAGCTGGTCGATCGCCTCGCGGACACCGGCTTGCCCGCTGCGCATGAGATGTGGGTGGGCACGTTTCATGCCTTCGGTCTGGAGTTCTTGCGCAAGAACCACGAGCGTTTCGGATTGCGACCGGGGTTCGGCGTGGCCGACAAGATGGCCCAGATCGCCTTGCTGGAGCCGCACATCTACGGCCTGCACCTGCGCGTGTTCAACCCGCTGGGCGATCCGTTGCCCTGGCTGGACCAGGCCGTCAAGACGATCCAGCGCGCGAAGGACGAGCTGCTGGACGCAGAGGCCTTCACGCGTGTCGTCGAAGCGGGCGCTGCGCGAGCCGAGGCCGATCGGCTGGCGCTGGACCGCGATCTGGCGCTGCTCTATCGCACCTACGAATCATTGCTCCGGGCCAACGGCGGCCTAGTGGATTTCGGGGACCTCATCGCGCTGCCCGCGCAAGCCCTGCGCGCTGGCCTGGCCGAGTTCACTCCCAGCGTCGGCCGCTTCCGGCATGTACTCGTCGACGAGTATCAGGACGTCAATCGCGCCAGCGCGGAGTTGGTGAAGGCCATGGCCGCACAGGCCGACAGCCTGTGGGTGGTCGGCGATCCGCGACAAGCGATCTACCGGTTTCGTGGCGCTTCGATGCGCAACATCGTCCGGTTCGCGGACGATTTTCCCCAGCATCGCGAGTTCCGGCTCAACGAGAACTGGCGCAGCTTCGAGGAAATCGTGCGCGTCGTGGAGCATACCGGCCGCAATGACAATCCCCTGCAAAGCGTTCTCCCGCTCGGCGGCGTCGCGCCGATCCGCGGTCAGGGCGGCGTGCGCCCGACACTGGTCAGTTGTGAGGACGAAAGCATCGCGTTTGGCGAACTGGTCTCGCGCGTGCTCGCGCTCCAAGCCGAAGGCATGGCCTTTCGCGAGCAGGTGATCCTGGCCAACCGCCACGATGCGTGTGATGCGGCCGCCGCCGCACTGGTCGCCGCGGGCATCCCGGTCTTGCACTTGGGCGACATCTTCCAGCGCCCCGAGGTCAAGGACTTGCTGGCGTTGTTGCAACTGTTCGTCGATCGCTCGGGCAGCGCACTGGTGCGGATCGCGCAGCTGCCGGGCTTGGCCTTGCCGGCCCCCGATGTCGACCTGCTGCTCGCGTACTTGCGGCACACACGCCCCGCGCCCTTGTCCTGGATCCAGTCGCCCCCGGCCGGCCTGTCGCCCGCGGGCGTGCAGGCACTGCAACGCTGGCGCGAGACCTTCGGCGGGCTGAGCGCCCACGACAATCCGTGGGAAGTGATATGCACGCTGCTGTTTGAGCGGACGCGGTGGCTCGCGGACCACGCCAACGGCACCGACATGCAGGCCGTCAACCGGCGATTGGCCTTGTGGCAAATCATCTATTACCTGCGCGTTCCCGACGGCGGTCGCGCCTACCAGACCGTAGGCACGTTCTTGACGCGGTTGCGCCGGCGCTTGCGTCTGGCCGACGACCGCGACTTGCGGATTCCGCCGCCCGAGGCCGAGCGCTTGGACGCGGTTGCGGTGATGACCATCCACCAGAGCAAGGGCTTGGAGTTCGAAGCCGTCCACCTCATGGACGTCGACGCGCGCCATTTCGAGCGATCGGATGATGCCCCGTGGCTTCCGGCGGTCTTGACCCAATCGGCCGGCGGTGTGGACGAGGCGAGATCCGAGGCCTCAAACAAGCTGTACGTGGCCTTGTCCCGTGCGCGCTCGTCGCTGACCTTGTACGAGCAAAAGAGCTACTACAAGGCAGTCCGCGCACCGGCGGTGCAGCGCGCTACGCACTTGCTCAATTGCGTCGTCGGCACCGTGGCTTACGCGGCCGGCCGCGATGCCGCCGCCCCCGAGCCGCTGGCGCCGAGCCTGCCGGTTGAGCTGAAGGAGTTTGTCACCTACCGCACCTGCCCCCGACGCTACTACTACGACGTGATGAAGCGGCTCAGTCCGGCGGCGGGGCTGCACCCGGCCGCGCGGATCGAGGCGGCCGTGCTTCGTGAGCTGTTCGTGCCAGCTGGCGAGAATGCGTCGACGCCGGCGAACGACGTCGCGGTCGAACTGGCGATGTTGCCTGAAGAGTACGAGCCGGCCAGACCCCAACTGCTGGCGTACGCCCAGCAACTGCTCGATGCGGGGCGCGTGTGGTCCGGCGCTCCTCGCGCAGCCATGGCGACACCGATCGACGTCGTCTGCGACGGATTGCCAATACGTGTCGTGCCCCATCGTGTCACGCGCCAAGGCAATCAGATCACCTTGAACTTTGTGCGCGTGCAGCCATCCAGTCCGATTGCCAAGCAGCACAAGGCGATCCGTTGGGTGCTCAAACATCTCAATGAAGCGCATGCGCCGATGCGCTTTCAAGCTGTCTTGCACGTGCTCAGCACCGGCCAGCGCGAGACGGTGATGCCGTACGGGTATCTGGTGCCGGACTTCAACCTCACGCGTTTCGCACACGCCTTGTCCGGCGGCCAGTTTGCTGCAGCCCCCAGCTCCTGGGTGTGTCCGGGGTGCCGACACTTCCTGTATTGCCCGGCGTAGATTTCGCCGCAAGTCGACTTCCGATTCGTTCTCGTCGCTGCGACTTACTCCTTAAGGGCCACGCAAATTCGTGGGGCCTGCTACCGATAAGGAGTAACACAGTATGTCCAGCATCCGCGTCTATGTGCAGTCGGAGCACTTCTCCGACATCAAGCTGGTTGAGGTCGCCGACCACGCCACCGTCGCCAATCTCAAGCGCGCCGCGCTCACCCTGCTCCCCGCCGGCACCGACCCGACCGGTCTGTCGCTGTCCATCGAGGACGACGATGTCGACGACGACGACGTGGCATCGACGCGCCGGGTAAAGGACCTGAATCCGGACCGCGGGGTGCGCGTGCACCTGCACCGGTGCAAGCAGGTCGCGGTCACGGTTCGCTTCGGCGGTCGCACGGAGCAGCATCCGTTCCGCCCGGCGACGACGATCGGTCGCATTCGCCAGTGGGCGGGCCGCCGGTTCGGCCTGAAGGCGGGGGACATCGCCGAACACGTCCTGCAGATCTCGGGCTCCAACGAGCAGCCGGACATGGACACGCACGTGGGCACGCTGGTGCAGCATCCCCGCTGCGCGATCGTGTTCGACCTCGTGCCCGCGCACCGGATCAACGGCTGATGGCCGCGCAGATGCCGCCGGATGAGCAGTCGTGGGGGGGGGGGGGGGGGGGGGCGGGGGG
>NZ_JAIBFH010000381.1 GCF_019459675.1 Arenimonas sp. | reverse complement strand
GCAGCGTGAAGGCCTGCCCCGCTGCCTCGGGCACGGTGACGGTGGCGGCCGCCGTGCCCGCGTTGATCACGTAGACCAGGGCACGAGACCCGGCGCCGACCAAGCCCTCGCCATCCAGGTGTGCGGCCATCACCGCGCCGGACTGACCGGGCCCGGTGTCGGCGAAGCGCAGGCGGCGCGCGATTTCGTCCGCGTCGCGCAGCCGCAGCAGCCCGCTGCCGGCGCGGATGCGCAGCAGGTCCAGGAAGGCGTCGCGCGTGAAGCGCATGTCGGCGGGCGTGGGCTTCACCGACGGGTCGGCCAGCACCGCGCGCATTACCGGCCAGCTGGCGCCGTTGTCGTCCCGGGGCGGAAGGCCGATGCCGAAGCCGTTGTCGGCCAGGGTCCAGTCCAGCCGGTTGAAGGCGTCGCCGGAGTTGTAGCTGTTGCGGTCCAGCGACTTGCTGCGCAGGATCTCGCCGCCGGCATGGAAGTAGGCCAGGCCCTGGCTGAAGGCCACCGTGGCCAGCGCGACCACCTGCACGCGCGCGCGCTCGGACGACGGCGTGCCGGCCGGCAGCTTCAGCGCGTTGGCGTCGAACAGGGTGAGGTTGTCGTGATTCTCGACGTAGTTCACCACCTCGCCGGGCAACAGCGCGTAGCCGGCGGGCTGGCCGACGTAGTCGATCTGTTCCAGGCGTTGCGCCTGCCCCGTGCGATCGGTCAGCGTGAACGAGCGCACCGAGCCCGCCAGCCCCACACGCACCAGGTCGGCGGCGCGCAGCAGGTCATCCCGACTGGCCGTGGACAGGGCATTGGGCGCGTGGTGCAGGCCGTTGACCCAGCCCTGGTTTGCCGCCAGCGCGTCGCCGCTGTCACAGCAGCCGCCGCCGCGCACGGCGTCTCGCGCGCGGTCTGAGAAGGTGGCGATACCGCTGCCCGCCAGCGACAGCTGCGAGGCCTGGACGAAGCGCGCGCCGTCGGCCACTTCGCCGAAGTTCCAGCCCTCGCCGATCAGCAGCACGGGGCGGCCCGTGGCGCGGTCCACGTCGCGCTGCAGCTGCTGCATCGCTTCGCGCGGCTGGTGGCCCATCAGGTCGAAGCGGAAGGAGTCGATGCGGTAGTCCCTGGCCCACGTCACGGCCGAGTCCCGCATCAGCTTGGCCATCATGCGGTGTTCGGTGGCGGTGTTTTCGCAGCACGTGGACCGCGTTACGCCGCCTTTCGGATCCAGGCGGTGGTAGTAGCCGGGCACGACGCGGTCAAGCACCGACCTCGGGTCCTGCCCCGAAGCGAAGGTGTGGTTGTAGACGACGTCCATGCCCACGCGCAGGCCGGCGGCGTGCAGCGCCATCACCATCGCGCGCAGCTCGCGCACCCGCACCGCACCGTCGTTGGCGTCGGTGGCGTAGCTGCCTTCGGGCGCCGTGTAGTGCAGCGGGTCGTAGCCCCAGTTGAAGCAGTCACGGTCGCGCACGGCGTTCACGGCGGACTGCCAGGCTTCCGGGCCGTCGGCGGCATCGGCGCGGGGCGTGGCGCAGCCGGTCTCGGGCACGCTGGCCAGGTCGTACACCGGCAGCAGGTGCACGTCGGTGACGCCGGCCGCCGCCAGCGTCCGCAGGTGGCGCATGCCGTCGGATCCGGCGGCCGTGAAGCCCAGGTATTTGCCCCGGTGGGCGACGGGCACCGTGGCGTCGGCGATGGAAAAATCGCGCACGTGCAGTTCATACACCACGGCGTCCGTGGCGGCCGCCAGCTCGCGGCCGCTCGGCGCCTGCGCCCAGCCTGGGGGCATCAGCGCCGGATCGTCCAGGCGGCCAACGTAGCTGCGGCGCGAATCGGCCGACAGGCTGATCGAATAGGGATCGGTGACGCGGTTGCGCACCCAGCCGGTGCCGGGCACCAGGACGTCCACCAGATAGGCGTAATACTGCCCGGCGCGAACGCCCGGCAGCGACCGCGACCAGGCGCCCGTGGCGGCATCACGCTGCAGCGCTGGCGCCGACTGCGCGTCACGGTGGGCATCGGGATAGATGCACAGCGCCACGGCACGCGCGGTCGGTGCCCACAGCGCGAAGGCGGCGCGCCCGTCGGCCACGGTAACGCCCAGGTCCGCCAGACCCTCCGCCGCCGCATAGCGGTCGTCCAGCGCAGCCGCGTGCTGCACGCGGGTGGCGTCAACCACCCGTCCGTTCGCGTCCTCTTCGACCAGCAGAAGATCGCTGCCCAGCCCGCCGGCGGAAGGGCGCGACGCCATCGCCGGGACACGCCACACCGGGCCTTCGCCCAGCCAGGCAAACGCCTTTTGCTGCGCTTCGGGCAGCGCCCCGCGGCGCAGCGACAGATCCAGGCGCTCGACGCCGCGACCCGCCAGCGGCTCGCCGATGCGGAAAGTACGCCAGCCATCGGCCGCGTGGTGAAGACTCAGCCTGGCGTTTTCCGCCTTGCCGGGCCAGCGCAGCTGGCCGGCGTCGATCCACGCCGCGCGCGCATCGGCGGGCGCGGCCGTGGACGCCTGCAGCAACCGCGAGCTCCCGGCTGCGTTGCAATCGGCCACCGGCGCCGCCTGTGCGCCCGCCGCCAGCGCGGCCAGCAGCAGCGCCGCCGGGCCGCGGAATAGCCGATCAGCGCGCAGCGGCATGGCTGACCCCGGTGGAAACCATCATCCGATCCACGACCAGGATCACCGCCAGCGTCACCGCCAGCGTGATCGCCATCAGGTGGATGTAGTGCAGCGGTGACCACACGAAAGTGAACACCGCATACAGCACCGCACCGAACGCCAGGCCAATGCGCGCCGCCTTGCCCTTCACCCAAGGGAAGGCCACCGCGGTGATGAAGATCGCCAGCACCGGCATCGAATAAAGGCCGTTGAGACGCTGCAGTGTGTCCACGATGCTGCGCGAGTGCTCATACACCGGCACGATCAGCAGCGAACCCACGGTGAACACCACCGCCACCCACTGCCCCACCCGCTTCACGTCCGCCTGCGGGTTCACGTAGCGGATGTGCAGGTCGCAGGCGTACAGGGCCGACGCCGAGTTCAGGCACGAGTTGTAGCTCGACAGCACCGCGCCGGCGATCACTGCCGCGAAGGCGCCCGACAGCCAGGGTGGCAGTACGTCGCCCACCAGCCGGCCGTAGGCGCTGTCGCCGATGTCGCCGTATAGCTTGAATGCGATCAGGCCCGGCAGCACCACGATCAGCGGCATCACAAGTTTGAACGCTGCGGCCGCGTACAGGCCCTTCTGTGCCTCGCGCACGGTCGGTGCCGCCAGTACGCGCTGGGCGATCACCATATTGGTGCCCCAGTAAAAGACATGGATGAAAAGCATTCCCGTGAGCAGCGTGGTCCAGGGAATATCCGAGTCCGCCGCGCCCAGCAGGCTCAGGCGTTCGGTCGGAATGCCCGACAGGTCGAAGTCCACCGCGGCCAGCGCCAGCACCGTTACGATGCCGCCCAGCACCAGCAGGCCCACGCCGTTGAAGGTGTCGGAGATGGCGATGGCGCGCAGGCCGCCGAAGAAGGCGTAGGCCAGGCCCACGGTGGCGTAGAAGCAGGCGATCTGGAAGATGCTCAGGTCAGGGCTGAACATGGACTTCATGAACAGCGAACCGGTGTACAGCACCACCGGCAGCAGGATGCACAGGTAACCCAGCAGGAACAGCACCGACACCATCGCCCGCAGGCCGGCGTCGCCCAGCCGGCGCTCGATCAGCTCGGGCGTGGTGGTGCAACCGTGCTTGTAGTAAAGCGGCACCAGCACGTGCGCCAGCACCAGCAGGCCGGCGATGGCGCCGAACTCCCACCAGGCCACCAGGGCCACCTGCGCGCCGTTCATGCCGACGATCTGTTCGGCGCTGATATTGGTGAGCAGCAGCGAGCCGGCGATATAGGGCCAGGCCAGGGTGCCGCCGGCCAGGAAATAGTCCTTCGACGCGCTGGCGTCATGGACCGCGCGGCGGCAGCGCCACCAGGTCAGGGCCGCCACGAGGGCGGTGAGCCCGAGGAAGATCACCATCTGTATCGCGTAACCCGACATGCCGCGCCTCCCCGCGCTGGATTGGCGGCCACCGTAACGCCCCCTCCGCCGGCGCCGGGCTATGAATACGATTGCATCGGTATCGTGCCACCACGGCCGCCGCTAAGCTTCCATCACGACGGGCGACAGGCCACGCCAGGGAGCAGGCGAGATGGAAACACCAGGCTGGTGGCGCGGCGCCGTCATCTACCAGATCTACCCGCGCAGCTTCCTGGACCTCGACGGCGACGGCGTGGGCGACCTGCGCGGCATCGAGGAAAAGCTCGACTACGTGGCCAGCCTGGGCGTGGACGCCATCTGGATCTCGCCGTTCTTCCTGTCGCCGATGGCCGACTTCGGCTACGACATCGCCGACTACTGCGCGGTGGACCCGCTGTTCGGCACCCTGGCCGACTTCGACCGGCTGCTGGCCAAGGCGCATGCGCTGGGCCTGAGGGTGATGATTGACCAGGTGCTCAGCCACAGCTCCAACGAGCACGCCTGGTTCAAGGAAAGCCGCAGCAGCCGCGACAATCCCAAGGCCGACTGGTACGTGTGGGCCGATGCCAGGCCCGACGGCACGCCCCCCAACAACTGGCTTTCCATCTTCGGCGGCAGTGCCTGGCAGTGGGAGCCGCGGCGCTGCCAGTACTACCTGCACAACTTCCTGGTGGCGCAGCCCGACCTCAACTTCCACAACCCGCAGGTGCAGCAGGCCTCGCTGGACAACGTGCAGTTCTGGCTGGACCGCGGCGTGGACGGCCTGCGGCTGGACGCCATCAACTTCTGCTTCCACGACCGCCTGCTGCGCGACAACCCGGCCAAGCCCGCGGACGAACGCACTGGCCGCGGCTTCTCGCCCGACAATCCGTACGCGTACCAGTACCACCACCACAACAACACCCAGCCCGAGAACCTGGCCTTCCTCGAGCGCCTGCGCGCGCTGATGGACCAGTACCCGGACGTGGGCGCGCTGGGCGAAATATCCGCCGAGGACCTGCTGGGCACCATGACCGAGTACACCCGGGCGGGCCGGCTGCACATGGGCTACAGCTTCGAGCTGCTGACCGAAGACGGTTCGCCCGGCTTCATCCGCCGCACCGTCGAGGAGCTGCAGGCGCACATGAGCGAGGGCTGGCCCTGCTGGTCGGTGTCCAACCACGACGTGCCGCGCGTGGTGACGCGTTGGGGCAAGGGCTCGATTGATCCGAACTTGGCCAGCCAGTTCAATGCGCTGGCCTGTTCGCTGCGCGGTTCGATCTGCATCTACCAGGGCGAAGAGCTGGGGCTGCCCGAAGCGGAGGTGCCCTACGAAGCCGTCCAGGACCCCTACGGCATCGCTTTCTGGCCCACCTTCAAAGGTCGCGACGGCTGCCGCACGCCGATGCCCTGGCGTGCCGACGAAGGCGCCGGCTTCAGTGACGCCAAGCCCTGGCTGCCGGTGCCCGACGCCCACCGCGCGCTCAGCGTGGCCACACAGGAAGCCGACCCCGACAGCACGCTGCAGCGCTTCCGGCGCTTCCTGGCCTGGCGCCACCGCCAGCCGGCGCTGATGGCCGGCGAACTGCGCTTCCTCGACGCGCCCGCGCCGGTGCTAGCGTTCGAACGCCTGCACCCCGACCAGCGCATGCTGGTGGTGTTCAACCTCTCCGACCAGCCCCAGGCGGTGCCGCTGCCCGGGCTGGAAAACCTGAGCGCCGATCGCGGCCACGGGCTGCTGGCCGGCAGCGCCGACGAGCGCGAGGTGTGGCTGCCGGCGCGCGGCGTCTATTTCGCCGTGTCGCCGGCCGGCTGACCGGCGGCGTCAGTCGCGGCGGTACAGCTGCGAACCCTGGGTGCGGAACTCGGCGGCCTTCTCGGCCATGCCCTTCTCCAGCGCTTCGGCTTCGTCGGTCACGCCCTGGTTGGCCGCGTATTCACGCACGTCCTGGGTGATCTTCATCGAACAGAAGTGCGGGCCGCACATCGAGCAGAAGTGGGCGACCTTGTGCGCGTCCTTGGGCAGCGTTTCGTCGTGGTACTCACGCGCGCGCTCCGGGTCCAGGCCCAGGTTGAACTGGTCTTCCCAGCGGAACTCGAAGCGGGCCTTGCTGAGCGCGTTGTCGCGCGCCTGCGCACCGGGGTGCCCTTTGGCGAGGTCAGCGGCGTGGGCGGCGATGCGGTAGGCCATCAGGCCTTCACGCACGTCGTTCTTGTCGGGCAGGCCCAGGTGCTCCTTGGGCGTGACGTAGCACAGCATCGCGGTGCCGAACCAGCCGATCATGGCCGCGCCAATCGCGGACGTGATGTGGTCGTAGCCCGGCGCGATGTCGGTGGTCAGCGGCCCCAGCGTGTAGAAGGGCGCCTCGCCGCAGACGGCCAGCTGCTTGTCCATGTTCTCTTTGATCATGTGCATCGGCACGTGGCCGGGGCCTTCGATCATGGTCTGCACGTCGTGCTTCCAGGCGATCTTGGTCAGCTCGCCCAGGGTTTCGAGCTCGCCGAACTGCGCGGCGTCGTTGGCGTCGGCAATGCTGCCCGGGCGCAGGCCGTCGCCCAGCGAGAAGCTGACGTCGTAGGCCTTCATGATTTCGCAGATGTCTTC
>NZ_JAIBFH010000344.1 GCF_019459675.1 Arenimonas sp. | reverse complement strand
GTGGGCAGGATGCCGCCGTCCTGGTCGGCGGTCACCCGCTCCACGCGGCCGCAGTGCAGCACGGGCGGCACCTCGCGAGCGGGTAGCCACAGCGGCGAACCTTCACCGGGCATCACGTCTTCGGCGGCGACGGGCTTCACGTCTTCAATGGCGCCGGTTTCCAGGTCCACCACGCAGTCGAAGCGGTCGCCGCCGGCATCGCGCAGGCGCACGCCGGCCTTGCCGCGGTTCATGGGCCAGGCGGTGGTGACCACGTCGGTGGCCACGCCGGCATCGCTGACGCAGCGCTGCACGGCGCCCGAAAGCTGGGGCAGCAGGCGGCTCCAGTCGGCGGCGTCCTTCGTGCCGGCGTTGGCTTCCGGTGCGTTGGCCAGGTCCAGGCCGTACTCGACGCTGCAGCAGCCGCTGGCAACTTCGCCGCCAGGCAGGCTGGCCTGCGCGCTGAACGGCAGCGCCGGGCCGTCGGCCATCGTGTCGAAGCATTGGCCGGGCACGATCAACGCCGACACCGCTTCCTCGGGGCTGCCGTCGGGAGCACCGCGGAAAGCGAACGAGCCGCCTTGATTGGCCTTTAGCTCGCCCAGCAGCTCGGTTTCCGCATCGGGTGTCTTGAGCAGGGCTCCGTTGGCATGGATGTCCAGCGCCCAGAACGGTTCATTGCCGCGGCACAGGAAGGCACGGGGCACCTGGCCGGGCTCGGCCGGGCCAGACGGCGACGCGGTCGGCGCCTCGGTCTGCTCCCGGGCGGGGGGCGGCGGCGCCTCGGGCGCGGTCGGGACAGCCGGTTCGCGGCAGGCGCCCAGCAGGGCGAGCAGGGTGACGGACAGGGCAAGTCGCTTCATGGCGTGCACTCGAAGGCAGTCCCGCCACGATGCCGCAGGCACCGGCGGCCGGCAAGCTGAACGATTGCCGCGCAGGGCGCTGGCGCGGTCAACCGCGCAATGGCTGGTGCGTTCTTGTGGGTACGGACGGAATGCACCGGCCCGACAGGAGATCGACATGTTCAAGCCCCTCATCTTCACCGCGCTGGTCCTGGCCACCGGCATCGCCTTTGCGCAGGCCCCGGGTGCCGACCGCGGTGCGCGCCACGCCGAACACCAGGCCAAGGCGCAGGCGCGCTTCGCCGCCGCCGACAAGGACGGCAACGGCCGTATCGACCGCATCGAGGCGCAGGCCGTCGGTGAGCGGATGGCCAGGAACTTCGACCGCATGGACGCCAACAAGGACGGTTCGCTCGACCAGGCCGAGCTGGCGGCGGTGCGTCAGAAAATGCGTCGCGGCGGCCAGCGCATGAAGTCGGCCATGTCTTACCAGCGCGGGCTGTTCGTCGGCATGGACGACAACGCCGACGGCGCCATCACCGCCGCCGAGTTGGGCACCAAGCACAGGCGCTGGAGCGATGACTTCGACATCATCGACACCAATCGCGACGGCAAGCTGACCGCCGAAGAGATCAAGGCCTACGGCCGTGCGTCGATGCAGGCCCGTCGCGCCGCGCGCGAGGGCTAAAAAAAAGGGGGCGGCCCGGAGGCCGCCCCTGCCCTGGCACACCCGGCGATGCTTAGAAGCGGAAGCCGGCGCTGATGCCATAAACCAGCGGGTCAACTTCGGCGGTGCCGACGTTGCCCAGCGTTTCCACCGTCACTTCGGTGTCGAAGTCGAGCTTGCGCACGTCGCCGCGCAGGAAGAAGTTGTCGTTCACGTAGAAGTCCGCGCCCAGCGTCAGGCTCAGGCCGTCGGCGTTGCTGCCCGAGATGCCCAGGCCCGACAGCGCGCCCAGCGAGCGTTCGCCGGAAACACTGATCCAGCCGTAGCCGATGCCCACGAACGGACGGAAGCTGCCTTCGGGCAGGAACTGGTAGTTCAGGCTCAGCGTGGTGGGGCGATGCTCGACGCTGGCGACGGTGCCGAGGCCTTCGATGGACACTTCGTGCTCGTAGTTGGCCAGGCCCGACCACAGTTCAACCGAGAAATTCGGGTTGAAGTTGTAGGCGAAGCTGCCGGTGAGGCTCCAGTCGTCGTTCACCGTGGCGTCGCCGCCGGCCAGCGTGCCGTTGTCGGACTTGGGGTCGGTGTTCTGGAAGCCCAGGGTGGCGGTGAAGTCCTGGGCGCTGGCGGCGGACGTTGCGAACGCGCCGGCGATGACGAGGGCAGCGAAGGAAAGGCGGGGCATGGGTTTTCTCCTGTGCGGGGGGTGGGCGGCATGTGCCGGCGGGGTAATGCTGGGCACGCCGGGTTCAACCCGCGGTGATGCCGGCGTTGATGCCGTGTGAACCGGGGCTAAGCGGTGCCGGGAACCATTGACCGCTGCTGCGGTCCATCCAGCGTAGGAGCTGCGGACTTATGGCACGTGCCGCGCTGCAGCCGTTCGCTCACCCTGAGCACACAGCGCCAGGCAAAGGCTTTACCGGACCACCGATTCCTCATTGCGCTTGGGCTCATCGCGAGCCCCGCGAAGGCGCGACCAGCACGCGTGCCCCAGTGTTTGCGCTCTCCAGCCCCCCGTTCCCCTCGGGGGGTTATTTTTGGCGGCGACGGTGAATCTTCATTCGCGAAGCCAGCGCAGCATGTGCGGATACGGCGGCAGCCCCTGCGCGCGGGCCGCTTCGCCAATCAAGGCCATGCCAGCTTCGGACAGTCCATGGGCCCCGGGATACACGCCGGCGCCGTAGGTTGCTATCAGCGCCTGTGACTGCCCGTGGTAGCCACCGGCATGGAACAGCACGTCGGGCGGAAGTCCCAGCGCCACGGTGGCCGCATAGGCCCAGGCCGTGGCTTCGGCTTCGCCGGCGTGCGCATCGGCTGGCTGTCCCGCCAGGTCATCGCTGAGGGTGCCGCGTCGTGCGGCCGGCGTCATCGCCAGGTGGCCGGCTTCGTGCAGCAGGTCGCCGGGCCAGCGCAGCTTGTGCCGGTCGAACACGATCTGCCCGGCCGTGATTCGAAGTCCCGGCAGGAAGGCGTCGTCGGAAACCTCGCCTTCGTTCACGCCCAGGTCGAGCTGGCGCAGGAAGGCCACGATGAGGTTGATCGCCGCCGCCATGCCGTTCGCCTCGCCGCCGGCCACGCCGGCCCGGGTGGAGTATGCCCCAGCGGCTGCGCGGGCCTGCCGGCGGCCGCGGTGAATGCCGGTCCATCCAGTGACGTATGGGCCCCGCGTGCAGGCAAGAAAGCCCGATGCCGCCGGCAAGCTTTGCCCGCGGGGCGCAACGGGGCGAGAATAGGGTCACGACTCTGATGCGGGATCCAGGTGGACCATGGCCGATCTGTTGGAAGCACGCGTGCCGGATATCGGCGACGACAAGGATGTGCCAGTGATCGAGCTGCTGGTCCAGGCCGGTGACACGGTGAAGAAGGACCAGGGCCTGGTGACGCTGGAATCCGACAAAGCCACCATGGAAGTGCCGTCACCGTTCGACGGCGTCGTGCGCGAGCTCAAGGTCAAGGTGGGGGACGCGCTGTCGGAGGGTTCGGTGGTGGCGTTGATCGAGCCTGCGGCGGCGGAGTCTGCCAAGCCCGAGCCCGCCAAGCCCGAGCCTGCGAAGGCCCCGTTGCCGGCTGCGCCGGCCACGCCCGCTGAGCCTGCGGCGCCAGCCGCCGTCAAGGCCGCCGCGCCGGCCCCGAGCGTGGCCGCGCCCGCTGCGGCTCCGATGCCCACCCGCACGCCGCCCGTGGCGTTCGACGCGCAGTCGCTGATGCCGGGCAAGGTGCCGCATGCCAGTCCGGCGGTGCGCCTGTTCGCGCGCGAACTGGGCGTAGACCTGGCGCAGGTCACCGGCAGTGCCCGCGCCGGGCGCATCAGCAAGCAGGACGTGCAGGACTTCATCAAGGCCACCCTGGCGGGCGGCGGGGCAGCGCGCGCGGCCGGCGGCGGCGGGCTGGACCTGATTCCCTGGCCCAAGGTCGACTTCGCGAAGTTCGGCAGCGTTGAAAGCAGGCCGCTCACGCGCATCCAGAAGCTCAGCGGCGCCAACCTGGCGCGCAACTGGGCCATGATCCCGCACGTCACCCAGAACGACGACGCCGACATCACCGAGATGGAAGCGTTCCGCAGGAAGCTGGGCGAAGAACACAAGGACACCAAGGTCACCCCGCTGGTGTTCCTGATCAAGGCCGCGGTGGCTGCGCTGAAGAAGTTCCCCAACTTCAACGCCTCGCTCGACGGCGACAACCTGGTGCTCAAGCAGTACTTCCACATCGGCATCGCGGTGGACACGCCCGACGGGTTGGTGGTGCCGGTGATCCGGGACGCCGACCGCAAAGGGCTGCTCGAGCTGGCCAAGGAGCTGGGCGAGATCAGCGCCAAGGCGCGCGACAAGAAACTTTCGTCGGCCGACATGCAGGGCGGCTGTTTCTCGATCAGCTCGCTCGGCGGCATTGGCGGCACCGGCTTCACGCCGATCATCAACGCACCTGAAGTGGCCATCCTCGGCGTTTCCCGCAGCGCCATGAAGCCGGTGTGGAACGGCGAGGAGTTCGAGGCGCGCCTGCTGCTTCCGCTCAGCCTGAGCTACGACCATCGCGTGATAGACGGCGCGGCCGCCGCGCGCTTCACCGCCTATCTGGCGCAGGTGCTCGGCGACCTGCGCCGACTGTTGCTTTGACCCGGGAACCCCGCGTCCGCCCCCCCTTCCAAGGACGCCATCCATGACCAAGACCGACGCCAGCCAGTCACGGCTTTTCGTGCGACGCGCCACCCGCGCCGACATTCCCGGCATCGTTGCGCTGTCCGCGCGCACTTACGGCGAGCGCATGGCCTATTCACCCGAGATGGTGGGCGGGCAGCTGGCGCAGTTCCCCGAGGGCCAGTACGTGGCCGAATACGACGGGCTGGTGGTGGGTTACTGCGCCACGTTCTGCATCGCCGAGGCGGTGGCGCTGGCCCCGCACGGCTGGCGCGAGATCACCGGCGGCGGCTACGCCTCGCGCCATGACCCCAATGGCGACTGGCTCTACGGCATGGAAGTCTGCGTGGACCCCGAGCGCCGGGGCCTGCGCATCGGACGCCGCTTGTACGACCGCCGCAAGCGGCTGTGCCTGCAGTTGGACCTCAAGGGCATCGTGTTCGGCGGCCGCCTGCCGGGCCTGTCCAAGCGCATGAAGCAGTTCGGCACTGCCCAGGCGTATGTTGACGCGGTGAAGGAAGGCAAGGCCCGCGACCTGACGCTTACTTTCCAGCTGGGCAATGAGTTCCAGGTCATCGGCGTGCTGCCCGACTACCTGCCGTCGGACCATGAGTCGCTGGGCTACGCGGCGCACCTGGTCTGGCGCAATCCCAGCTTTTCGGACCATCCCGCCATCCGCAAGGCCCAGCGCACCGGCGACCTGCCGGCCCGGGTGCGCGTGGCTACCGTCCAGTACCAGCAGCGTCGCATCAAGAGCTTCGAAGAATTCGCCACCCAGGTGGAGTACTTCGTCGACATCGCGGCCGATTACCGCAGCGATTTCGTCGTCTTCCCCGAGCTGATCACGCTGCAGCTGCTGTCGATCGAGAACAAGCCGCTGTCGCCGTCCGACTCCATCCGCACGCTCACCAAGTACACCAACCAGTACCGGGAGCTGATGCACAAGCTGGCGGTGTCCTACAACATCAACATCATCGGCGGCTCGCACCCGACCCAGATGGACGATGGCGACATCCACAACATCTGCTATGTCGCACTGCGCGACGGTTCGGTGCACGAGCGCGAGAAGATCCACCCCACCCCGAACGAAGTGCACTGGTGGAAGATCGCCGGCGGCGACAGCGCCGAGGCCATCGCCACCGACTGCGGCCCGATCGGCGTGATGATCTGCTACGACTCGGAGTTCCCGGAGCTGGCGCGCCACCTGGTGGACCAGGGCGCGATGATCCTGTTCGTGCCCTACTGCACCGACGTGCGCCAGGGCCACCTGCGCGTACGCTACTGCTGCCAGGCGCGCGCCATCGAAAACCAGGTATACGTGGTCACCTCGGGCAACGTCGGCAACCTGCCGGGCGTGAACAACTTCGACATCCAGTACGCGCAGAGCTGCATCATCACGCCCTGCGATTTCCCGTTCGCGCCCGAGGGCATTGCCGCCGACACCACGCCCAACGCCGAACAGGTGGCCTTCGCCGACCTGCGGCTGGACGACCTGATGCAAGCCCGTGCGTCGGGTACCGTGCAGAACCTGCGCGACCGTCGCCACGACCTGTACCAAACCACTTGGAAACGTCGCGTCTGAGCGGCGGCACTGGGAATCGAACATGGCCAACACCCTGGAACTGAAAGTGCCCGACATCGGCGACGACGCCGACGTGCCGGTGATCGAACTGCTGGTGAAGGTCGGCGACACCGTTGCCAAGGACCAGGGCCTGGTGACGCTGGAGTCGGACAAGGCCACGATGGAAGTGCCGGCCAGCACGGCCGGCAAGATCATCGAGCTGCGCGTGAAGCTGGGTGACACGGTGTCGGCGGGGGATGTGATCGCCATTGCCGAAGCGGCAGAGGTCGGGGACTCCGGCCAGGGCGACAGGGCGGCTGAGGCCAAGCCTGCTGCAGCCGCTCCCGCTGGCGCCGCCAAGCCCGCCGCACCGGCCGCCAGCGAAGCCGTCGAAGTCGCCCAGCCCGCCGCGGGCAATGGCGTTGCCGCCGGAACATCGGCTGCCGTCCCGGCCCCGACCGCCGTATCGGGCACCGGCCGCAAGCCCGACCTCGAGTGCCGCATGCTGGTGCTGGGCGCCGGCCCGGGCGGCTACACGGCGGCCTTCCGCAGCGCCGACCTCGGCCTGGACACGGTCCTGGTGGAGCGCTACGAATCGCTGGGCGGCGTCTGCCTCAACGTCGGCTGCATCCCGTCCAAGGCCCTGCTGCATGCGGCCGAAGTGCTGGTGGAGGCGAAGCACGCCGAAGACTTCGGCATCAGCTTCGGCGCCCCGAAGATCGATCTCGACAAGCTGCGTGGCCACAAGGACAAAGTGGTCGGCCAGATGGTGAAGGGCCTGACGGGCATGGCGAAGCAGCGCAAGGTGCGCACCGTCACCGGCACGGCCACCTTTGTTTCCCCGAACGAAGTCGAAGTGCGCGAATCGGAGGGCACCAAGCTGATCCGCTTCGAGCAGTGCATCATCGCCGCCGGCTCGCAGCCGGTGAAGCTGGCCGGCTTCCCCTGGGACGACGCGCGCGTGATGGACTCCACCGATGCGCTGATGCTGATCGACATCCCCAAGCAGCTGCTGGTCGTTGGCGGCGGCATCATCGGCCTGGAAATGGCCTGCGTGTACTCCGCGCTGGGCAGCGAAGTCACCGTGGTGGAGTTCATGGACCAGCTGATGCCCGGTGCCGACAAGGACCTGGTGAAGCCGCTGGCCGACCTGTTGAAGAAGCGCGGCGTGGTCGTGCACCTGGGCTGCAAGGTGGCCAAGGTGGACGCGAAAAAGGACGGCCTGCACGCGACGTTTGAAGGCGCTTCGGTACCGGCGAATACGAAGTACGACCGCGTGCTGGTGTCCGTGGGCCGCACGCCCAACGGTGGCAAGCTGGGTGCGGAAAAGGCCGGCGTGGCCGTCACCGAGCGCGGCTTCATTCCAGTGGACAGGCAGATGCGCACCAACGTGCCGCACATCTTCGCCATCGGCGACCTGGTGGGCCAGCCGATGCTGGCGCACAAGGCCACGCACGAAGGCAAGCTGGCGGCTGAAGTCGCCGCCGGCGAGAAGAAGGAGTGGGTGGCGCGCGTGATCCCGTCGGTGGCCTACACCGATCCGGAGATCGCGTGGGTGGGCGTCACGGAAACCGAAGCCAAGGCCAAGGGCCTGCACGTGGGCGTGGCGAAATTCCCCTGGGCGGCGTCGGGTCGTGCGGTCGGCATCGGCCGCACCGAAGGCTTCACCAAGCTCATCTTCGACGAAGCCACCGATCGCATCATCGGCGCCGGCATCGTCGGCGTGCATGCCGGCGACCTGATCGCCGAACTGGCCCTGGCGATAGAAATGGGCTGCGAGGCCAGCGACATCGGCCACACCATCCATCCGCATCCCACGCTCAGCGAATCGGTCGGCATGGCCGCCGAAATCCAGGAAGGCAGCATCACCGACCTCTACTTCCCGAAGAAGAAGTAACGCGTGCGCCGGTGGGTCGAAGCGCTGCTGTTCCTGCTTGGCATCGCGGGCGCACATCCCGCGCTTGCCTGTTCGTGCGGTGTGACCGGCAAGTTCGATACGCGCGGCGGAAATGATGGGAGCAGGGTCGCGCCGATGGCTCAGTTGAACGCCACCCAGCACACCCCGCACAGCACCAGCACGCCCAGCACGTCCAGCACCGCCCCATGCCGCAGCATCTCGCGTGAATCCACCAGGCCGCTGCCGTAGGCGATGGCATTGGGCGCCGTGGCCACCGGCAGCATGAAGCCCACGCTGGCGGCCAGCACGGCGGGGAACATCAGCAGCGCCGGGTCCACGTCCACGGCGATGGCCGTGGCGGCCAGGATCGGCATCAGCAGCACGGCCGTGGCGGTGTTGCTGGCGATCTCCGACAGCAGCACCACGCCGCCAACGATGCCCAGCAGCAGCAGCGGCAAGGGCAGGGCGCTCAGGCCCGAAAGCCCCTGCGCCACAGCGTCGCTCAGGCCCGACGACTGGAAGGCCGTGGCCAGCGCGATGCCGCCGCCGAACAGCACCAGTGCGCCCCAGGGAATCTTCTCGGCGGTTTCCCAGTCCAGCAGCTGGCTGCCGCGGCCGTCCGGGATCACGCACAGGGCCACCACGGCCAGCAGCGCCACGCTGGCGTCGTTGGCGCCCGGAAGGCCCAGCAGTTCGCTCCAGCCGCCGAAAGGTTCGCTTCGGAACACCCAGGCCGCCGCCGTCAGCGCGAAGACCCAAAGCACGCGCCGCTCGCCCGGTGTCCAGGCCCCGCTTTCCGGCAGCTGTGCCGAAGGTGCACCCGCCAGGCCGCGGCCCAGCCACCAGGCCATCAGCGGCAGGAACAGCAGCACCACCGGCACGCCGATCATCATCCAGTCCAGGAAGCCGTAGCGCTGGCCGGTGGTCTCGGCGTAGACCTGCATGAAAACGAGGTTGGGCGGCGAACCGATCGGCGTGCCCAGCCCACCAACGCTGGCCGCGTACGCGATGCCCAGGATCAGCGGCGCATGCAGGCGACGGTCCCTGTAGGACTCCAGGATCGCCAGCGCCACGGGCAACATGAGCAGCGTGGTGGCGGTGTTGGAGATCCACATGCTGCCGACGCCGGTGGCCGCGATGAAGCCGTAAAGCAGGCTGCGGCCGCTGCCGCCGCCGAAAGCGCGCACCATGCCCAGCGCCAGCCGGCGGTGCCCCCCCCCCGCCCCCCCACCCGGAGCAAGCAATAAACCCCCCCCCCC
>NZ_JAIBFH010000341.1 GCF_019459675.1 Arenimonas sp. | reverse complement strand
GGGGCTGCGGCTGGGGCTGGGAAACTTCCTGTCCAACGCCAGAATTTTCACCGCGGGGGGCTGGGGGGAGGCGGCGCTGCATGGGCGGGGCCGCGACGGCGACGGCGACCGCGTCTGCTTCCGCATCACCGACACCGGCATCGGCGTCACGCCCGAACAGCAGTCCCGACTTTTCCAGCCCTTCCAGCAGGCCGAAGGCAGCACCACGCGCCGGTTCGGCGGCACCGGCCTGGGGCTGGTGATTTCGCAGCGGCTGGCCGAGCTGATGAACGGCACGGTGGAAATGGACAGCACGCCCGGCGCCGGCACCACGCTGCTGCTCACCCTGGTGCTGCCGCGGGGCGACGTGGCGGACCTGGAGCCGGACGCACCGGCCGAGCCTGGCCAGGGCTTCCTGGCGCGGCCGCTGCCGTCGGTGGCGCAGGCCTTGGCCGAACGCAGCCTGGTGCTGATCGTGGACGACCATCCCACCAACCGCCTGGTGGTGGCGCGCCAGCTGGCGCTGGCGGGTTACGCCAGCGAGTCGGTGGAGGACGGCGTCAAGGGACTGCAGGCCTGGCGCACCGGCCGCTACGCCCTGGTGCTGTCGGACGTGCACATGCCCGAGATGGACGGCTACGAAATGACCCGCGCGCTGCGCGCCGAAGAGGCGGCCACCGGCAAGCCGCGGACCCCGGTGATCGCGCTCACCGCCGCCGCACTCAAGGGCGAGGCCGAACGAAGCCAGGGCGCCGGCATGGACGAGTTCCTGGCCAAGCCCGTCAGCATCCCGGAGCTGGTGGCCTGCCTGCGCCGCTGGATGCCGCACACCGCGCCGCTGGCCGGTGACATGGTGGCGTCGGTTCCACGGCCGTTGCCGCAGACGCACACCGATCCGCTGCCCATCGACCCTGCGACCCTGGACGTCCTGACCGGCGGCGACGCGCGGGACATCCGCGCCCTGCTGGACGATTTCCTGGGCACCACCTTCACCGACCTGGCCGAGCTGGACGCCGCCCGGCAGGCCGGAGACCTGGCTGCCGTCGCCAGGCAGGCCCACAAGATCAAGGGTGCGGCCCGCCTCGTGGGCGCCTGGCCGCTGGGCGAGGCGGCCGCCGAAGTCGAGTCCGCCGCCAAGGCCGCCGACTGGGCCCAGCTGCTGCCGTGCTGTGCCGATGTCGCCACCGCGACCGAGCGGCTGCGGATGTACGTCCAGGGCCGCTACGGGGCCTGATCCGGACAGGCTTGCCATCGCCCGCCCGGTACGCCCTGGACGGCTACGAAACCGTGATGGAATGTGCAATATTGGCGGCGCTGAAGCTCGCAATGCCGGGGTCGGTGGCTGGAACCAGCCATGCCGCGGGCCGTTCTACAGACCACTTACGGGCAAATGCCCGACTATCCGAACAGGGGATTTGACCGTGAAAAATTCGATGCTTTTGTTGACCCTGGGCGTCACCGCCGCCCTTTCGTCCGGCGCCATGGCTGGCCAGACCGATGCAGACGAGCTGGCCATCAAGCGCGCCCGCGTGGCCCTGGAGGCCGAGACGGGCATTGTCGCGCCGGCCCAGAGCAAGCGCCCGCCCGGCTCGCGCATCATGGACATCGAAGTGGTCAACGACACCACGTCGGGCGGGCCGCAGTGGCTGCGCCCGTTTGCCGATTTTTCAGGCCTCAGCGGCGCCCCCACCGAGCCCTATTTCGTTCAGCCCTTCCGCGTTTCGGCCAACGACAACTGCAGCGTACGGCTTGACGGCGGTTTTGATCCGTTCCTCTTCATCTACCAGAACGCCTTCGATCCGCTGGACCAGCTGACCAACGGCGTCGCCGGTAACGATGATGGCGGCGGCGGCCTCAACTCCCTCATCAATCCGGTGGCCTTGAACGCCGGCACCCAATACTTCGCCATCGCGACGGCGTTCCAGGGGGGGTCCGGCGCGTTCACGCTCACTTTCAATTGCCCGGTCGCCAACGTCATCCTGACCGGCGCCGGCGTCGAGCTGACCAGCGCCGGTTCGAATATGCCGGTGTCGGTGGCCGAAGAGCTGATCCTGCCGCCCGAGCGCCTGCTGGCCAACCCCAGCGACCGCCTGAACATCGGCACCGAGATCGGCTACGCGTTCTCCTCGGGTGAAGTGCGCTACGCCCGCCTGCACTGCCCGGGCGCCGAGTTCACCACCGCCTCGGTGATCGACTTCACGGGCGATCCGTCCAACACCATCGGCTCGGTCAACGGCCTGGGCTCGGACGCGATCTTCTTCTCGATCACGGCCGGCGCCACGCCGGTCATCGCCACCGACGGCTTCACGGTGGACGGCACCCGCACGGTGGGCAGCGATGCCGACGTGGACTGCAGCTACGGCCTGTACGACTTCCCGTCGCAGGCGCAGGCCGGCGGCCCCACCGGTCGCGTCGCCACTACGTCCGGCGCCTACCTGCGCTTCAACCCCAGCTATGCGCTGGTGGTGGATTCGCAGGGCAGCGGTGGGGCCGACGTGGAGTCGGCCGATCCGGCCTACAGCGAGTTCGTGCTCGGTGCGCCGACCGCCGACGTGGGCCTGGCCCAGCTGGGCAAGTTCAGCTATGGCACCGTGCAGGCCGTGCTGGGCGACACTCAGCCGATCACGATCGACGGCCTGGCCGTCGAGTTGGCGGACCTGATGGGTGCGAACACCGCGCTCAACTTCTCGGGTGATTTCGAAGCGGCGGGCGACGTGTTCTTCAGCCCGTTCGCCGACTGCAGCTTCGGCATCCAGTCCGCCGACAGCTTCGACGACACCGGGGCGACGTTCGTGATTGGCTCCGACGCCAAGCTCGACCATTACCTGTGCTACGCCGCCGGCGGCGACCCGATCCGCGCCAGCGACTACACCGTGGCCCTGGCCCCGGTGTCGGCCGCCCCGGCGGTTTACGCGGTCACGCCGCGCGGTCCGCTGGACCTGGGCGCCATCACCCGCAACGGCGCGGAGCTGCAGGCCCCGCTGGCGCAGGTGCCCAACGGCTACCTGAGCCGCATGGTGCTGACCAACACCGGTTCACAGGCCCGCGAGTACGTGATCGAAGTGCTGGGTGAAACCGGCAACGTCATCTCCACCGCCAACCTCACCGGCACCGTGCCGGCGGCCGGCACGCTGGTGGTGGACCTGGACTCGGTGCTGACCGGCTTCACCGCGGCCCCGCGCGCCACGCTGAACGTGACGGTGTCGGGCCCGAACAAGCAGATCCAGGGCCTGTACCAGATCGTCAACCCGGAATCGGGCACGGTCAGCAACCACGTGATGGTCCGCCCCGGCACCAACTGATCCACGCCGCGTTACGCAACATGGAAAGGCCCGCTTCGGCGGGCCTTTTTCTTTGGGGCTTCTCCCGAGTCCGGGGACCGGTGCTTGGCGCCCGGCGCCCGGTGCCGTCGCCACCGCGGAAGCGAGGGTCACTTCCTGCTCATGGCAGGGCCTTTTAAATCGCAGGAAGTGACCCTCGCTT
>NZ_JAIBFH010000334.1 GCF_019459675.1 Arenimonas sp. | reverse complement strand
CCCCACCCACCACCCCCTCCCCCCCCCCCCCCGGGCCCTGGCGCCGGCGGCCGCCCTGCTGCACGACGAAGCCGCCACGCTCGCCCAGGCGCAGTCCAGCAGCGACCCGCACTCGCCCTGGTCGATCGGCGACGGCTGGCGGCTGGGCCACGCCAGCGACCGCCTGCTGTGCTTCACCTATCGCAACGAACGCATCGAACTGCACTCGCGCGGCAGCGCCGGCGACTACCGCCTGCTTGATGCCGGCGTCGAAACCCTGATCCGCGGCGCCCGCTACGTGGACGGCCGCCTGGTGGCGGAAGTGGACGGCCGCCAGTGGCGCATGCGCGCCCGTGCCGACACCCAGGCGGTGACCGTGCACGACGGCCAGCGCCGCGTGCGCCTGGACCGCGTGCCCGCCTTCCGCTTCGAGGGCAATGCCGCCGCCGGCCTGGGCGACCGCATCAGCGCGCCGATGCCCGGCCGCATCGTGGTGATCAAGGCCACGCCCGGCCAGGATGTCGCCGAAGGCGAGGAGCTGCTGGTGATGGAAGCGATGAAGATGGAGCTGAGCCTGCGCGCCCCGCGCGCCGGCCGCGTGGCGGCGGTGCAGGCCGCCGCCGGTGACTTCGTCGACGCCGACGCCGTGCTGGTCAGGCTGGAGGCGGCGCCGTGAGCCTGCCCACCCGGGTCCGCATCGTCGAAGTCGGCCCGCGCGACGGGCTGCAGAACGAGAAGACCATCATCGCCGCCGCCGACAAGATCGAACTGATCAACCGGCTGTCGGACACCGGCCTGCGCAGCATCGAAGCCACCAGCTTCGTCAGCCCCAAGTGGGTGCCGCAGCTGGCCGACGCGGCCGAGGTGTATGCCGGCATCACGCGCCGGGACGGCGTGGCCTACCCGGTGCTGGTGCCCAACCTGCAGGGCTATGAGCGGGCCCGCGCCGTCGGCGCTACCGAGGTGGCCGTGTTCAGCGCCGCCTCGGAGGCCTTCAACCGCAAGAACATCAACGCCTCCATCGACGAGAGCATCGAACGATTCCTGCCGGTGCTGGAACGTGCTGCCGCCGACCAGGTCAAGGTGCGCGGCTACGTGTCCACCGTGCTGGGCTGCCCCTACCAGGGCGACGTGGCGGTGGCCGACGTGGTCCGGGTTGCGCGGCGCATGCATGCGCTGGGCTGCTACGAGATTTCGCTGGGCGACACCATCGGCATGGGCACGCCGGGCAAGGCCCGGGCGATGCTGCGCGCGGTGGCCGGCGAAGTGCCCATGGCGGCCCTGGCCGTGCACTTCCATGACACCCGCGGCCAGGCGCTGGCCAACATACTGGCCTGCCTGGAAGAAGGCGTGGCCGTGGTGGACGCCGCCATCTCTGGCACGGGTGGCTGCCCCTACGCGCCAGGCGCCAGCGGCAACGTCGCCAGCGAGGACGTGGTTTACATGCTTGAAGGCATGGGCATCGATACCGGCGTGGACCTGGCGAAGCTGGTGGCGACGGGCCGCTGGCTGGCAGCGCGGCTGGGCCGCGCATCGGGCAGCAAGGTGACGCTGGCCGCCCACTGACATCGCGGCCACCGGCGCCCGGTGTATGCTCGGAACACACTTTGCGGATCCTCGGCCAACGGCGGTATGGACCACGACAACCCGACTTCCAACGCCGCGCACGGCGCCTCCGCCGACGTCCGACGTTCGCGCGACAACCCGACGGTGGCGCGGCTCGAGGCGCTGATCAACACAGGCGGCGCCGGCGCCGACCCGGTATTCCTGTCCGAAATCCTGGCCTGCCTGCATGGCCTGCAGCGCGAAGCGGACAGCGTCCGCCGCCGATACCAGAGCCTGTTCAACGCGGTCCCCGACCCGATCAGCATCATTGACGCCGACGGCCGCATCGTCGACCTCAACCGCGCCGGCGAGAAGGCTTACCAGCGCCAGCGCAGCGAACTGATCGGCAAGTTCGTGCACGCCATCAACCCCGACCTGCCCGCCAACCACATGCTGCCCGTGCTAGAAGCGCTGGCCCGCGACGAAACCTACGTGATCGAGGTCAACAACACCCGCGGCGACGGCAGCCTGTTCCCGGTGGAAGTGCACTCGGCCAGCTTCCACGACGGCCCTCACCGCCACGTCATTGCCGTGGCGCGCGACCTGAGCCGGCGGCAGGAAGCCGAGCTGAACTACCACGCGCTGCTGGTGGCCATCGACAAGGGCGTGCTGTTCCAGGGCTTCGACGGACGCGTGCTTTCGGCCAATCCCGCCGCCTATCGACTGCTGGGGCTGGACGAGGGCCTGGACGTAGCCGCCAGCCTGCGCTTCGACGACTGGATGGTGATCGACCACCGCGGCTACCCGATGCGCTTCCGCGACCTGCCGCCGCTCAAGGCGCTGGCCTCCGGGAAGATCGTCGAAAGTACGCTGCTGGGCCTGTACCACCATCGCCGCAAGCAGTTGACCTGGGTGTCGGCCACGTCGGTACCGCAGTTCCACGCCGGCAGCAGCAAGCCGCACCA
>NZ_JAIBFH010000327.1 GCF_019459675.1 Arenimonas sp. | reverse complement strand
ATCGGCGCTCTTCGGGTCGGCCTTGAGCAGCGCGGCGATGGCCGGAGCCGCGCGGCCGTCCTTGGCCTTGAGCCAGGCGTCGGCTTCGGCGACGGTGGCCGCGGGCGCCGGCAGGGCGCCGGACAGCAGCAGGCAAATCAGCAGGGAACGAAAACGCATCGGCGGTCTCCCGGGGTCAGCGTCAACATTGCCATAGTCCCGGGCCCGGGCGATGGTGCCGGAAGGCAGGACTTCACGATCCGGTCAGCGCGACATCCAGGCCAGTGTGGCCATGCGGCCGCTGCGGCCGTCGCGGCGGTGGGAGAAGAAGCTCGCCGGCTCGGCCAGGGTGCAGCGCCCGCCGCCGTGCACGGCAGTGACACCGCAAGCGGCGAGCCGGCGCCGGGCCAGCGCGTACAGGTCCATGCGCCAGTGGCCGGGCCGGGTGTGGAAGAAGGCCGACGTGGCGCCGGCATCGCGCTGGACGAACGCGTCGCGGACCTCTTCGCCGATTTCGTAGGCCGCCGGGCCGGCGGCCGGCCCCAGCCACGCCACCAGACCGGCGGCCGGGGTGTGCATGGCGGCCACCGTGGCCTCCAGCATGCCGGCGGCCAAGCCGCGCCAGCCGGCGTGGGCGGCGGCGATTTCGCCGCCGCCACGCGCGGCCAGCAGCACCGGCAGGCAGTCGGCCGTGAGGACGGCGAGCACCACGCCGGGCGTGGACGTGACGGCGGCGTCGGCCACAGGTTCGTCGTCCGACGCCGGCGCGCCATCGAAGCGAAGCACGCCGGTGCCGTGCACCTGCTGCAGCCAGTGCGGCGGCGACGGCAGCGCCAGCCACTGCGACAGCAGGGCGCGATTGGCCAGGGCATCGGCCGGCGCGTCGCCGCAGCGCAGCCCAAGGTTCAGCCGGTCAAACGGCGGCTGGGAAACACCGGCGCCGCCACGCAGCGTGGTCAGCCCATGCACGCCGGGTGGCGCGGGCCAGTCGGCGTCAATCCAGGCCGGCGCCGTCATGCGCGGCCTACTTCTTGGCCTCGGCCGTGTCCACGCGCAGGTCCAGCACCAGGCCCTGCATGTCGTCGGGCATCGGCGACTCGGTGGTCACTTCTTCGCCGGTGACCGGGTGCCGGAAGGAAAGCTTCTCGGCGTGCAGGGCCTGGCGCTTGAAGCCCTGCAGGCGCGCCGCCAGCTCCGCCGTGGCGGCCTTGGGCTGGCGGTACGAACCGCCGTACAGCGGGTCGCCCACGATCGGGTGGCGGACGTGCGCCATGTGCACGCGGATCTGGTGCGTGCGGCCGGTTTCCAGGCGGCACTCCACCAGCGTGTGCGAGCGGAACTTCTCGCGCACCCGGTAGTGCGTGATGGCGTCCCGGCCCGTGCCCTCCTTCGCCACCGACATGCGGATGCGGTCGGTGGGATGGCGGCCGATGGGCGCGCGGATGGTGGTGCCGGCCACCATGGTGCCCTGGACCACGGCCAGGTACTGGCGGTGCACTTCGCGGCCCGACAGCTGTTCCACCAGCGACGTGTGCGCGCGCAGCGTGCGCGCCACCACCATCAGGCCCGACGTGTCCTTGTCCAGGCGGTGCACGATGCCCGCGCGCGGCAGGCCCGACAGGCGGGGGTCGAAATGCAGCAGCGCGTTCACCAGCGTGCCCTTGGGGTTGCCGGCGCCGGGGTGGACCACCAGGCCGGCCGGCTTGTTCACCACCAGCACGTCTTCGTCTTCGTACAGAATCTCGATCGGGATGTCTTCGGGCAGGGCCTCGCCGGTCTCGACCTCGATGCGGATGGACAGGGTGACCGGCTCGCCGCCGCGCACGGCTTCCTTGGGCTTGACCAGGCGGCCGTCCAGCAGGGCGTCGCCGGCCTTCACCCATTCGGTGAGGCGGGAGCGCGAGAAATCGGGGAACAGCTCGGCCAGCACCTGGTCGAAGCGGCGTCCGGCCGACTCCAGCGGGATGGTGGCCTCCAGCAGCTCGCGCTCGCTGTCGTCGGCTTCGGTTTCGGTGTCGGGCTGGGAATGCGGGGTCATGGGCGTCTCGTCAGGGCCAGGGGCGGCCCCCGCCCCCATTCATGGAGGCGACAGCGGGCTTTCCGGTATTATCCCCGAACTTGCTGCTTCCAGCGCCCTGACCTGCCATCCCGATGACCCGACTGCTCGGCAAGACGCGTTTTCTCCTTATTCTGATGCTTGTGGTGACCCTGGGCGGCTGCCAGAGCCTGGGCAAGCTGTTCGGCGACCGCGAGGCGGAAACCGAAACCCTGCCGGTCGAAGCCATGTACTCCGAGGCCAAATCGGCGCTGAACGGCAAGAACTTCGACCGCGCGGGCCGCTACTACCAGCGCCTGGTGTCGCGCTTCCCGTACGGCGTGTACAGCGAACAGGCCCAGCTTGAGCTGGCCTACGTGCAGTTCCGCCAGTCCAAGACCGAAGAAGCCACGTCCACCATCGACCGCTTCATCCGCACCTATCCCACGCACCGCCACATCGACTACGCCTATTACCTCAAGGCGCTGATCAACTTCGACCGCAGCTCGGGCCTGCTTCTGCGCCTGGCCCGCCAGGACATGTCGGCCCGCGACCTGGGTGCGCCCACCCAGAGCCTGAACGACTTCGCCGACGTGGTGCGCCGCTACCCCAACAGCCGCTACGCGCCCGACGCCCGCCAGCGCATGATCTACCTGCGCAACCTGCTGGCGCAGCACGAGCTGAGCGTGGGCATTTATTACCTGCGCAAGGACGCCTACGTGGCCGCCGCCAACCGCGGCAAGTACCTGCTGCAGACCTACCCGCAAAGCGCCTACGAGGGCGATGCGCTGGCCCTGATGGCCACGGCCTACACCAACCTGGGCCAGGAAGACCTGGCCGCCGACACCCGCCGGGTGCTGGAAGCGAACTACGCCGACCACCCCTACCTCACCGGCCGGGGCTGGCCCAAGGGCGAAGGCTTCTTGAGCCGCATCAACCCCTTCGACGGCGAGTAATCCCCGCCGGGGCATCTTCGCAACGCCGCCTCCGGGCGGCGTTGTTGTTTCAGTCGCGCCAGCCCGACGTGATCGGGTAACGGCGCTCGCGACCGAAGGCGCGGCGCGACAGCTTGGGCCCTGGCGCCGACTGCCGCCGCTTCCACTCGCTGATGCGCACCAGCCTGAGGATGCGCTCCACGGTCGCCTGGTCGTAGCCATCGGCGACGATCTCGGCCATCGACAGCTCCTGGTCCACGTGCCGCAGCAGGATGGCGTCCAGCACCTCGTAGGGCGGCAGCGAATCCTGGTCGGTCTGGTTCTCGCGCAGCTCGGCCGACGGCGGCCGCGTGATCACCACCTCGGGGATGGCCGGCGATTGGGCGTTGCGCCAGCGGCACAGGGCCACCACTTCGGTCTTGTAGAGGTCCTTGATGGGCGCGAAGCCCCCGCACATGTCGCCGTAGATGGTGGCGTAGCCCACCGCGTATTCACTCTTGTTGCCGGTGGTGAGCAGCAGGCCGCCAAAGCGGTTGCTCAGGGCCATCAGCAGCGCGCCGCGGCTGCGCGACTGCAGGTTTTCCTCCGCCACGCCCGTCTCGAGATTGCCGAACATGGGCGCCAGCGCCTTCAGGTAGCCTTCGAAGGGCGACTCGATGGCGATGGTTTCCAGGCGCACGCGCAGCAGGCGCGCCTGGTCGTCGGCCAGGTCGTTGCTCAGGTCGCTGGTGTAGCGCGACGGCAGCCGTACGGCGGCGACGTTGCGGGCGCCCAGCGCGTCCACCGCCAGCGCCAGCACCAGCCCGGAGTCGATGCCGCCCGAAAGGCCCAGCCAGACGCGGTCGAAGCCGTTCTTGCCGCAGTAGTCGCGGATGCCGCGCACGATGGCGCGGTAGGCCAGCGCCTCGCGGCTTTCGTCGGCCTCCTCGGCCCACTGCAGGCGCGTGAACCGGCGCTCACCGGCATCGAAGTCCGTCACCAGC
>NZ_JAIBFH010000305.1 GCF_019459675.1 Arenimonas sp. | reverse complement strand
GGGGGGGGGCCTGCCGGGGGGGGTGGCTTTTCGGCGGCGGCGGGGGTCGCGCGGGCGGCGGGGGCGCGGCCCCGGGGGTTCGGGCCCGCGCCCGGTTTCTGGGGGCTGTCCTGTCATCCAATTGCACCCGTTGTTCGTAATCAACCACCACGACTCGCACCCTTCTCCGCCGTCGCGCGCCCCTGCGCCTTGGTGGATCCGGCTGGCCTTTTTGGGCTTCCTGGCCATTGCCGGCTTTTTCCTGCTCGTCGAGCATGGCGCGCATCTGTTTGGCGCCCTGCCCTACATCCTGATTGGCGCGTTCTTCGCTTTGCACCTGGGCATGCATGCCGGCCATCGCCACGGCGGTCACCGCCATGACAAGACCCAGCCGCCGCCGTCCAATCCCGCACCCCCCGCCGACGACGACCGCCCGCCCGGCGGCCACCACCACTAAACGAGGAGACGGTCATGTCCAGCGCTTCCGGTTATGGCTTGTGGACCCTGGCGGTCCTCAATGCCGGGCTCTTCATCTTCTTCGCCTACACCTTCTACACGCCGGCCACCCGCCGCGACTGGCGCAGCTTCGGCATGTACTCGGCGTTCATCGTGGCGCTGTTTGCCGAGATGTACGGTTTCCCCCTGTCGCTCTATTTCCTTTCGGGCTGGCTGACCAGCCGCTTCCCGGAGGTGAACTGGCTCTCGCATGATGCGGGCCACGTGTTCGAGATGATCTTCGGTTGGCGGGCCAACCCGCACTTCGGGCCCTTCCATGTCCTGAGCATGGTGTTCATCGTCTGGGGATTTTGGCTGCTGTCCAGCGCCTGGGCGGTGCTCTATCGCGCCCAGCGCCTGGGTCAGATGGCGGCCACGGGCCCCTATGCCCGGATCCGGCACCCGCAGTACGTGGCCTTCGTGCTGATCATGTTCGGCTTCCTGCTCCAGTGGCCGACCCTGATCACGCTGGCGATGTTCCCGATCCTGGTCATCGCCTACTGGCGGCTGTCCAAGGCGGAGGAGCGCGACAGCCTGGCGCGGTTTGGCGAATCGTACGCGCGCTACCAGGCCGTGACACCCGCCTTCATCCCGGGCCGGCGCCGGCCGGCGGTGACGGCATGAGCGGGCCCGGCAACGCGACGGCATATACCCGACGCCTGGGATGGGCCGTGGTGGGCACGGCGGGGGTCGTCCTCGCCGCGTTCGTTGCGATAGCCCACGCGGCGCCCACGGACCAGCGGCAACAGAACGAGCGGATCACGCTCTACTACGGTGTGGTGCCCGCGGCCCTGTCCCAGGCGGCTCTGGCGGCGCACCCGCCGGCGCCGGACGTGCACGGTACCGTCCGGCCTGCGGCGGGTACCCATCACCTGGTCGTCGCGCTGTTTGATACCCCGACCGGCCAGCGCATCACGCAGGCCACGGTGACCGTGCGGCACACCCCGCCGCAGGGCGCGGCGATGAGCAAGGTGCTCGAGCCCATGCCGCTGGGAGACGCGCTGTCGTTCGGAACGACCCTGGTCATCGCCGAAGGGCGTAATCACCGTTTGCGCATCGAAGTTCGCCGTGGCGAAACCGTCGATCGGTTCGACGTGGTGTACGACAACCTGCACGGCGGTCCGTGATGGACTGCCGGGCGCCAACCCAGCGAGGGGAAATCACCTGATGCGTCGCCAAATCGTGTGGAGTTTGCTGGCGGTGGTGGCGCTGACCGGCGCCGCCGCGCTCGCCTACCAATGGCTGCGGGCACCTCCCCTGCCGGCCGGATTCGCCTATGGCAGCGGCCACGTGGAAGCCACGGAAGTGCGCCTGGCCGCCGAGACCGGCGGACGGGTGGTGGAGCAACGGCTCGTGGAGGGGCAGCCGGTCCAGGCCGGTGTCGTGTTGCTGGTGATCGACCCGGTCACCACGCAGGACCAACTCAGTAGCGTGCAGGAAGAGGCGCAGGCCATTCGGGCGAGCGTGGCAGCCCTGGATGCGCAGATGGCGTCCTGGCAGCACCATGTCGAGACGGCCCGACAGCAACGGGCACGGATTCAGCGGCTGGTCGCTAGCCAAATCGCGACGGCGCGGGAGCTGGACAGCGTCAACGACGCCGTCAACCAGGCCGAAGGTGAACTGGGACGGCTGCGGGCGCAGCGGGCCAGCCTGCAGGCGCAGGTGAGCAGCGTGGAGTCGCGGGTGCGGCTGGCCCAGACCAATGTCAGCCGGACCGAGGTCAGGGCGCCGCAGGATGCCACGGTCCTCGTGCGCGGGGTCGAGGTTGGCGAAGTGATCCAGCCGGGCCAGCCCTTGGCCCTGCTGGCGGACCTGCGTCGTATCGAGCTCAAGGTGTACCTGGCCGCCAACGACGCCGGCCGGGTCAAGCTGGGCCAGTCGGCGCAGGTGCGGGTCGATGCCTACCCGGACCAGACGTTTCCGGCCACCGTCGCCCGGGTCGATCCCTACGCCCAGTTCACGCCGCGCGATATCCACGTGCCCGATGAGCGGGCACAGATGGTCTACGGCGTGACCCTGGTGATCGACAACGCCGAGCAGCAGCTCAAGCCGGGTATGCCGGCGGACGCCTGGATCCAATGGGACGCGCAGGCGCCCTGGCCCACGCCCTTGCGTGTGCCGCAGTGACGCCGACCGCTCGCCTTGTCGCCCAGGGGCTGGGCCGGCGGTTTGGCCCGCGCTGGGCGGTGCGGGATGTCAGCCTGTCGCTTGCCCCGGGCGAAACGCTGGGCGTGGTCGGCGCCGATGGCGCCGGCAAGACCACCTTGCTGCAGATGTTCGCCGCCATCCTGGATCCCAGTGAAGGGTCCTGTACCGTTTTGGGCGGCGATTCACGCCGCGACAGCAAGCGCATCGCTGCGGGCCTGGGGTACATGACCCAGGGCTTCACCCTCTACGACCGCCTCACCATCGAGGAAAACCTGCGCTTGGCGGCCACGCTGCGGGGCGTCAGCGATGCCGACTACGGTCCGCGGCGGGCGCAGCTGTTGGCCATGGCGGGTCTCGCCCGGTTCACCGAGCGCCTGTCGGGCAAGCTCTCAGGCGGCATGCGCAAGAAGCTGTCGCTGTGCACGAACCTGATCCATGCCCCGCAGTTGCTGATCTTGGATGAACCGGGGCTGGGTGTGGACCCGCTGTCACGGCGGGAGCTGTGGACGATGCTCGCCCAGTACCGCGAGACCGGGGTGGGCCCCGAGCTGG
>NZ_JAIBFH010000087.1 GCF_019459675.1 Arenimonas sp. | reverse complement strand
CCAGCACGTCGCCACGCGCCACCACGTTGCCCACTTCCACCAGCGGACGCTGGTTTATGCAGGTGTTCTGGTTGGAGCGGGTGTACTTGACCTGGGTTTAGATGTCGACGCCGGCGTCGTTGTCGTGGATCTCGTCTTCGTTGGCACGGACCACGATGCGGCCTGCGTCCACCTGGTCGATCACGCCGCCGCGCTTGGCGTTTACGGTGACGCCCGAGTCACGCGCCACGGCGCGCTCGATGCCGGTGCCCACCAGCGGCTTCTGCGAACGAAGCGTCGGCACGGCCTGGCGCTGCATGTTCGCGCCCATCAGGGCGCGGTTGGCGTCGTCGTGCTCGATGAACGGGACCAGCGCGGCCGCGACGGACACCGACTGCATGGGCGAAACGTCCATGTAGTGAATTTCCGACGGCGGCTTGAGCAGGGTCTCGGCCTGGAAGCGGCAGGGAACGAAGGGGGCCTGGAAGCTGCCGTCCTTGTTGAGCTCGGCGTTCGCCTGGGCGATCGCGTACTCGTGTTCCTCGATGGCCGACAGGAACTCGACGGTGTCGGTGACCTTGCCGTCCACCACCTTGCGGTACGGCGTCTCGAGGAAGCCGTACTTGTTGGAGCGGGCGTACACGGCCAGCGAGTTGATCAGGCCGATGTTCGGGCCTTCCGGGGTTTCGATGGTGCAGACGGGGGCGTAATGGGTCGGGTGCACGTCGCGCACTTCGATGCCGGCGCGCTCACGGGTCAGGCCGCCCGGGCCAAGGGCCGACACGCGGCGTTTGTGGGTGACTTCCGAAAGCGGGTTGTTCTGGTCCATGAACTGAGACAGCTGCGAGGAGCCGAAGAACTCCTTGATCGCGGCGGCCACCGGCTTGGCGTTGATCAGGTCCTGCGGCGTCAGGCCGTCGGACTCGGCCAGCGACAGGCGCTCCTTGACGGCGCGCTCGACGCGGACCAGGCCCACGCGGAAGACGTTCTCGGCCATTTCGCCGACCGAACGCACGCGGCGGTTGCCCAGGTGGTCGATGTCGTCCACGACGCCACGGCCGTTGCGGATCTCGCACAGGGTCTTGATGACTTCCAGGATGTCGGAGGTTGCGCCAAGGTCCTTGACCAGGTTCTTGGAGTTCTCGTCGTTGCGCTCGCCGAAGTACTTCGAGTCGTACAGCACCGAAGCGCCCGTGACTTCCTTGCGGCCGACGCGGCGGTTGAACTTCATCCGGCCCACGCCCGACAGGTCGTAGCGCTCGAAGGTGAAGAACAGGTTGTAGAACAGGTTCTGCGCGGCGTCCTTGGTGGGCGGCTCGCCCGGACGCATCATGCGGTAGATCTCGACCAGGGCTTCGAGCTGGGTCTTGGTCGGGTCGATGCGCAGGGTGTTGGAGATGTACGGGCCGCGGTCGAGGTCGTTCACCCACAGGGTGCCGATGGTGTCGATGCCGGCCTTGCGCAGCTTGGCGACGTTGGCTTCGTTGAGCTCTTCGTTCGCCACCGCCAGCACTTCGCCGGTCTTGGTGTCGACGATGTCATGCGACAGGATGCGGCCGTACAGGTATTCGTCCGGCACCGCGAGGGTGTCGACCTTGGCCTGCTCGAGCTGCTTCACGTGGCGCGCGGTGATGCGCTTGCCGGCCTCGACGATGACCTTGCCGCCGACCACCAGGTCGAAGTTCAGGGTTTCGCCGCGCAGGCGCTCGGCAACGAGCTCCAGGTCCACGCCGTCCTGCTTGGCGATGTGGAAGGTGTTGACGTCGAAGAAGATCTTGAGGATTTCTTCGTTGTTGTAGCCCAGCGCACGCAGCAGGATGGTGACCGGCAGCTTGCGGCGGCGGTCGATGCGGGTGAACACGGCGTCCTTCGGGTCGAACTCGAAGTCGAGCCAGGAGCCGCGGTAGGGAATGATGCGGGCCGAGTACAGCAGCTTGCCCGAGCTGTGGGTCTTGCCGCGGTCGTGGTCGAAGAACACGCCGGGCGAACGGTGCAGCTGCGAGACGATGACGCGCTCGGTGCCGTTGACGATGAAGGTGCCGTTGTCGGTCATCAGGGGCAGCTCGCCCATGTAGACCTCCTGCTCCTTCACGTACTTGATGGCCTTGGTGGACGACTCACGGTCATAGATGACCAGGCGCACGGTCACGCGCAGCGGGGCGCCGTAGGTCAGGCCGCGGTTGCGGCACTCGCGCTCGTCGAACGGCGGCTCGCCCAGCTTGTAGCTGACGTATTCCAGCGCAGCGTTGCCGGAGTAGCTGGTGATCGGGAACACCGACTTCAGCGCGGCGTGCAGGCCACGGTCGTCGCGTTTGCCGGACAGGGCGAACTCCTGAAGGAACTCGCGGTACGAGTCCATCTGGATCGCCAGCAGGTACGGCACTTCAAGGACCTGCCGGCGCTTGCCGAAGTCCTTGCGGATACGCTTCTTTTCGGTGAAGGAGTACGTCATGGTGAGCTACCGCCTCGGGTATCTGTGGCCGCGCGTCCGCGGTCCGGGGGGAACATCAAACTGCCAGTTGGAAGTCGCTGGTATTGCCGGCACCAGCACGCCTTCTCTTGCTACTTCCGACTGGCAACTCGGGATCAGTTGCTTGTTGCCTCGTGCCGTTCCCCAGGAACGGCCAAAGGCCGGGGGCTTTCGCCCCCAGCCTCAGGTGGTCGCCAATACCAGCCGGCGACTCAAAGTGAGGATTACTTGAGCTCGACGGTCGCGCCGGCGGCCTCGAGGTCCTTCTTGAACTTGGCAGCGTCGTCCTTCGACGCAGCTTCCTTCACGACGCCAGTGGCCTCGACGAGGTCCTTGGCTTCCTTCAGGCCCAGGCCGGTGATGGCGCGGACGGCCTTGATGACTTCGACCTTCTTCTCGCCGGCAGCCTTGAGGATGACCTGGAACTCGGTCTGCTCTTCGACCACGGCGGCCGGGCCAGCAGCGGCGGCAACCATGACCGGGGCGGCGGCGGTGACGCCGAACTTCTCTTCGATGGCCTTGACCAGCTCCATCACTTCCATCAGGGTCTTGCCGGCGACGGCTTCGACGATCTGCTCGTTGGAAAGGGACATTTTAATTACCTCTGGAAAGTTTTCTGGAAAGTTTGTTTGACGGTGACGAACTTAGGCGGTTTCGGCTTCAGCTTCGGCGGGGGCGACATCGCCACCACCCTGCTGGTCCGCCACGGCCTTGACGGCGCGGGCGAACATGGTGGCCGGCTCGGCCAGCACGCGGGCCAGCATGGCCAACGCCTGGTCACGGGTCGGCAGCGCAGCCAGGACATCCACGTGGGTGCCCGGATACGTCTTGCCACCGATGGATACGACCTTTGCCTGCAGCTTGTCGTTGCCCTTGGCGAATTCCTTGATCAGACGACCGGCAGCGCCGGGGTCTTCCATCGAGAACGCATACAGCAGCGGACCGACGAGGGCGTCTTTCGTGCCTTCGTAATCGGTGCCCGCGACGGCACGCGAAGCCAGGCTGTTCTTGACAACTTTCAAGAACACGCCCGTTTCACGCGCTTTCTTCCGCATCGCGGTCATCTGCGAAACGGTCGTGCCAGCGTACTCGGCGGCAACCAGGGAGTGGGCCTTGGCGGCGACTTCTGCCAGTTCGGCAACCACTTCTTGCTTCTGAGACAGATTAAGAGCCATTGCACTCCTCCAATAGGACTCCGCTTGTGGCTCCTGCCACGCGCGGTCTTGGGCGGCACCGTTCCTTCGGCGCCGGGGACGCGGATGCGTCCCGGTGGTGGCCGTTTCCAGAAATACTTCCGAAAGGCGGCACCATCTACGCAGGCCCGACTTCGCGAGAAGTACGGATTAGGCGATCCCGCTTGTGGCGACGGCGAATCCTTGCCAGTCGTGCATCCGTGCCCGACGTCGTCACGCGCTGACCGCACCTGCGGTCTTTGATGGCTCCGTCGGGGTCGCGACCCCGCCGGTGCCTTCAAAATCTTCCGTCCGGGACGCGCCCCGGACGGCTTGTACGATTACTTGGCCAGCGTCAGCGAGGAGTGGTCGATGACCACGCCAACGCCCATCGTCGAGCTCAGGGAGATCTTCTGCAGGTACTGGCCCTTGGACGAAGCCGGCTTGGCCTTGACCAGGTCCGCCAGCAGCGCGTTCAGGTTTTCCTTGAGCGACTCGGCCTCGAAGCTGGCCTTGCCGATCGTGCAGTGGATGATGCCGCCCTTGTCGGTGCGGTAGCGGACCTGGCCCGCCTTGGCGTTGCGCACGGCGCCGGCGGCGTCGGGCGAAACGGTGCCGACCTTCGGGTTCGGCATCAGGCCGCGCGGGCCGAGCACCTGGCCCAGCTTGCCGACGACGCGCATGGCGTCCGGCGTGGCGATGACCACGTCATAGTTGATGTTGCCGGCCAGCATCGACTCGGCCAGCTCGTCCATGCCCACCACTTCCGCGCCGGCGGCCAGGGCTTCGTCAGCCTTGGCGCCCGGGGGGCAGAACACGGCGACCTTGACCGACTTGCCGGTGCCCTTGGGCAGCACGGTGGAACCGCGCACCTGCTGGTCGGACTTCTTGGCGTCCACGCCGAGGCGGACGGACACGTCCACGGACTCGACGAACTTGGTCTTGGAGTTCGACTGGATCAGCTTGAGGGCTTCGTCCAGCGAATAGGCCTTGCCCGGGGTGACCAGGGTCTGGAGCTGCTTGTAGCGCTTGGAAATGCGTGCCATGTCTTAGCCCTCCACCACGAGACCCATCGAACGGGCGCTGCCCGCGATGGTGCGAACGCCGGCGTCAAGCGAAGCGGCCGTGAGATCGGCTTCCTTCGCCTTGACGATGTCTTCGAGCTGCTTGCGCGTGACCTTGCCCACCTTGTCGGTGTTCGGGCGCTTGGAGCCCGAGGTCAGCCCGGCGGCCTTCTTGAGCAGCACGGTGGCCGGGGTGCTCTTGGTGATGAAGGTGAACGTGCGGTCCGAATACGCGGTGATGATCACCGGCGTCGGCAGGCCCGGCTCGAGCTTGGAAGTCGCCGCGTTGAACGCTTTGCAGAATTCCATGATGTTCAGGCCACGCTGACCCAGCGCGGGACCGACCGGCGGCGAGGGGTTGGCCTGGCCGGCCTTCACCTGCAGCTTGATGTAACCAACTACTTTCTTAGCCATTTTATTATCTCCGGGTGCAAGCGCCTGTTGTCAGGCTCCCCATCGTGCCGGGCGGGAAACGTGCCCCGGCTTTCACGCTGCCGCTAAAACCTCGCGTCAGGCCTTTTCGACCTGGCCGAACTCGAGCTCCACCGGGGTGGAACGACCGAAGATCAGCACCGCCACGCGCAGGCGGCTCTTTTCGTAATTGACTTCCTCGACCACGCCGTTGAAGTCGTTGAACGGACCCTCGGTGACGCGGACCAT
>NZ_JAIBFH010000301.1 GCF_019459675.1 Arenimonas sp. | reverse complement strand
AGCTGCTGCTGGCCCGGCTCGGTGTTGCGGGAGAACACGCCGCCGGTGGCGCAAATCTTGATCACCTGGGCGCCGTATTTGCGCAGTTCGCGCACGCGCTTGCGGCCTTCTTCCGGGCTGTCGGCGTTGTAGGGGCTTTTCGAATCAAACGACGGCGGGAAATACGTGGAGTCGCAGTGCCCGCCGGTGGCGCCGAAGCTGTAGGCGCCGGTGACCACGCGCGGGCCGTGCAGCTTGCCTTCGTCGATGGCCTGGCGCAGGCCGACGTCGTTGAACGCATCCGAGCCCACGTTGCGCACGGTGGTGAAGCCCGCGTCCAGCGTTTCGCCCGCGTGCTTCACCTGCAGCACCGACCAGAACCGGTCGCTGAACTGCAGTCCGGTGTAGCCGCCGTAGCTGGGGTCGGAGTCCAGGTGAACGTGCATGTCGATCAGGCCGGGCACCAGGCTGTAGCCGGTGAGGTCGATGATCTTGGTGTCCATCACGATCATCTTCAGGCCGGGGGCACCGTGCTGGACGCTGGCGATGCGGCCATCCTGCACGTGGATCTCGACGTTCTCGAGCCAGCGGCCGGTGCGAACGTCCAGCAGGCGGTCGGCGCGGATCAGGCTGTTGCCACGTTCGCGCTCCGCGACGCGGGCGAGATAGGCCTCTTCCTGGCTTTGCGCTTCGGCGCCCGCGTTGGCGGGGCCTTCCTGCGCGGCGGCAGGGGCGGCCGATGCGTTCAGGGCGAGGGCGGCGGCGAGGGCGGTGGCGAGCAGCAGGCGCTGGGTCATCGGGTGTCCGGGCAGTTCATGAGGCGCCGATTCTGCCAGCGAACTCCAGTGGGCGGCAGGGACTGCCGTCCCGCAGATTGCCGCGGCCCGCGTCGGGGTGGCGTACGCGGGATGCGAAGGGTCAGGCGGTCTCGCCGGTCTGCAGCCGCCACAGCGCGGCATAGGCTCCGCCGCGCGCCACCAGTTCGTCGTGGGTCCCCGTTTCAACGATGCGGCCAGCTTCCAGCACGTGGATGGCGTCGGCGTGGCGCACGGTGCTCAGGCGGTGCGCCACCACCAGGGTGGTGCGGCCGCGCGCGGCCCCCGCCAGCGAGCGCTGGATGGCGGCGTAGGGTTAGTTGTGCACCGCCGACGTGGCGTCGTGCAGCACCC
>NZ_JAIBFH010000297.1 GCF_019459675.1 Arenimonas sp. | reverse complement strand
CAGCGCACCAATCGGGTCAATGACGAAGAGCATCTGCATGCGGCCGTGGGGCGGGCCGCGCGCCGCGGCGCCGGCAGCGGCCGGCAGGCTCGAGCTGCTGCTGGTGGAAGACGACGCGGTGGTGGCCGAAGTGGTCTGCGGCCTGCTGGCGCGGCTGGGCCATGGCGTCGTGCATGCGCCGCACGGCCTGGCGGCGCTGGCAGAGCTGGAGCTTGCCCGGTTTGACCTGGCCCTGCTGGACCTGGACCTGCCGGGCATCGACGGGCTGGCGCTGGCGCGGCTGATCCGGGCCAAGGGCCTGCCCCTGCCGCTGCTGGCGCTGACCGCGCGCGCCGATGCCGAAGCCGAACCGGCGGCGCGCGCCGCGGGCATGGACGGCTTCCTTCGCATGCGGGTGACAGGCGACATCCTGGCCGAGGCGATCGCCGCCGGGGTTAGCCAGCGTTAGCCGCGGCTGCCGGCGGCGGCCGCGCTTCAGTCGGCGCGGCTGATCTCGTGCACGGCATCCACCAGCACGCGGACGCTTTCAGGATCCATGTCGGGCGACATGCCGTGGCCGAGGTTGAACACGTGGCCCGCGCGCGAGCCGCCGTTGGCCGCCGCGTAGTCGTCCAGGGCAAGCCGCGCCTGCGCGCGGATCACGTCGGGAGAGGCGTAAAGCGTGGTCGGGTCGAGGTTGCCCTGCAGCGCAACGCGGCCCCCGGTGCGGCGCCGGGCCTCGCCCAGCGACACCGTCCAGTCCACGCCCACGCCCTCGCTGCCGCAGGCCGCCAGCTCCTCGAGATAGGGCGCGTTGCCCTTTCCGAACAGGATCAGCGGCGTGCGTTGGTCGCCTTCACCGCGCGGCAGTTCGGCGGCGATGCGCTGCAGGTAGCGCAGCGAGAATTCGCGGTAGATGTGCGGCGCCAGCACGCCGCCCCAGGTGTCGAACACCTGCAGCGCCTGGGCGCCGGCCGCGCGCTGCGCGGCGAGGTAGGCGATGACGGCGTCGGTGGTGACTTCCAGCAGGCGATGCAGCGCGGCGGGTTCGTTGAGCGCCATGGACTTGATGCGGGCGAAGTCCTTGCTGCCGCCGCCTTCCACCATGTAGCAGGCCAGGGTCCAGGGGCTGCCGGAAAAGCCGATCAGCGGCACGCTGCCGTCCAGTTCGCGGCGGATCAGGCTCACCGCGTCCATCACGTAGCGCAGCGAGCTGCCCATGTCGGGCACCGCCAGCTTGGCGATGTCGGCCGGCGTGCGCACCGGGCGTTCGAACTTGGGGCCTTCGCCATCGGCGAAATACAGGCCCAGGCCCATCGCATCGGGCACGGTGAGGATGTCCGAGAACAGGATGGCCGCGTCCAGCTCGAAGCGGCGCAGCGGCTGCAGCGTGACCTCGCAGGCCAGCTCGGGGTTCGTGGCCAGGGCCATGAAGCTGCCGGCCTTGGCGCGGGTGGCGCGGTACTCGGGCAGGTAGCGGCCCGCCTGGCGCATCAGCCACACCGGCGTGCAGTCCACGGGCTCACGGCGCAGTGCGCGCAGGAATCGGTCGTTTTTCAGGGTCACGGCGTTTATTCCATCAGCGGGGTGCGTCGGCACCTTGGGCGAACATCACCAGGAAGCCCTTGCGGACCTGGGCGTCGCGGGCTTTTTCGAAGGCCAGCAGGGCGGCATCGCGCTCGAGGTAGAGCTCGCGCTTGAGCGAAGCCTTGCCGCCGATCTGGCCGGTTTCACGCAGCAGCGTCCAGCTGCCCAGCAGGTCCTGCTGAAGCATCAGCTGGACATACTTGGGAGCTTCGCCGGCGGCGGGTTTTTGCTGCATCAGTAGGCGCATAGGTGCCGCATTCTAGCCTGCCCGGCGAACACCCACCTACCGGGCGGCCATCAGCCCTCGAGGATGGCGAGGATGTCGTCTTCGGGAACGTCGGTCACGATCTCGGCCTGCCCCAGGCCGGCCCAGAGAATGAGCCGGATACGGCCCGAGACGCCCTTCTTGTCGAGCTTCATGCGGCCCAGCAGGGACTCGCCCGACAGACCGGCCGGCAGTGCGACCGGCAGGCCGAAGCGCTCGAGCAGGGCGGCCAGGCGCGCGGTGTCCGACCACGGTGCCCGGCCCAGGTCGGCGGACAGCCGGGCCGCCAGCACCATGCCCACGGCCACCGCTTCGCCGTGAAGCAGGCCGCCGTAGCCCTGCTCGGTTTCGACGGCGTGGCCGAAGGTGTGGCCGAAGTTGAGCAGCATGCGTTCGCCCTGCTCGGTTTCATCGCGCGCGACGATGCCGGCCTTGTGGGCGCAGCTGGTGAATATGGCGTGGGCGAGGGCGTCGGGGTCGCGCGCCAGCAGTGCCTCGGCATGATCTTCAAGCCAGCCAAAGAAGGCCTCGTCGGCGATGGCGCCGTACTTCACCACCTCGGCCAGGCCGGCGCGCAGTTCGCGCGCGGGCAGGGTGTCGAGCGTGGCCACGTCGGCCAGTACCGCGGCCGGCTGGTGGAAGGCGCCGACCAGGTTCTTGCCTTGAACGAGGTCCACGGCGGTCTTGCCGCCGACCGACGAATCCACCATCGCCAGCAGGGTGGTGGGCAGCTGCACCAGGCGCACGCCGCGCATCCAGCACGCCGCCGCGAAGCCAGCCAGGTCACCCACCACGCCGCCGCCCAGCGCCACCACCGTGGCGTCGCGGCTGGCGCCCAGCGCCGCCAGGGCGGCCATCACTTCACCGAAGCGCGCCAGGGTTTTTTCCTGCTCGCCAGCCGGCAGCACCAGCGTGCCGGTGGTCTTGCCGGCCAGCGCCTGCTGCACGCGTGCGAGGTAGTGCGGCGCCACGTTGCTGTCGGTCACCACCAGGGCATGCCGGCCGGTCACCAGCGCCGCAAGGGATTCGGGCGCATCGAGCAGGCCGCGGCCGATGTGGATCGGATAGCGGCGCTGGCCCAGCTCCACCTGAAGTTCGGGCCGGGTCAGGGCGTTGCCGCCGCGCGCTGCCAGCGCTGTCCCAGCCGCGCACCCCGGCGCGGGGCGGAAACCGCCACCGCCAGGCCGTCGGCCTCGAAGGCCATGTCGGCGACGGCGCGATAGATCGGGCCGCGCTCGATCGCCATCGCTTCGAGCTTGGCGCGTTTGTCGCCCACGGCCAGCAGCGGGCGGGACCGGTCGCGCGCCAGCCGCTCTATCTGCTGGTCCACGCTCACCTGCAGGTGCACCACGAAGCCCCGCGCCTGCAGATGTTGCCGGTTCACCTCGGCCAGCACCGCGCCGCCGCCGGTGGCCACCAGCTGGCCGCTGCCGCGCATCAGTTCGGCCACCAGCGCGGTTTCGCGGGCCCGGAAACCGGCTTCGCCTTCGCATTCGAAGATCAGCGGCACGGGTGCGCCGGTCACTTCCTCCAGCCGGTGGTCGCAGTCGACAAAGGCCAGGCCCAGGCGTGCGGCCAGGCGCTTTCCGATGGAGGTCTTGCCGGCGCCCATCGGACCAACCAGCACGAGATTCGGAGCGGGGTTCATGGGTGGGGATGCTAGCATTTTGGCTGCCGCGCACTGAGCCGGCGCGGGGAGTGCGGAGCGGCCATGGTTTTTCGAAAGGCTTGGAGGGTCGGCCTGGCCGGCGTGGCGATGGTGGCGGCATTGCTGGCAGGTGGCGTCGGTGCGAACGCCGCGCCCGCTGCCGGCAGCTCCGGTGGTTTCATTGCCGGATTCCGGCCGGCCCCAGCACCGTCGGGAACAATGCCGATGCTGTCCTTGGTTCGCACCACGTCCGCACCCGGCGACCGTCGCGCCGAACGTGATGCCGCCAGCGATTGGCGCCTTGCCTGGCTGGACGCCGAAGGCCGGGTGATCCAGGTGCTCGCGCTGCCCGATCCGATGCGTGCGCATCACGGCAGCTTCGACACGGGCCAGCCGGTGTTCGTGCGCTTCCCGGACGAGCCCGGCGCCGTGCTGGCGGAGCTGCGTGATGCCCGCGGCCAACTGCGCGGCGAGATTCCGCTCGATGCGCTCGCTCGTGACCAGGCCGCTGCCAGGCAAGTAGCCGGTTCCCAGCGCCTGGCCAGCGCCGCGCGCCATTCCGAAAAACGGTCCGGCGATCCGGCCAGCACCACCGCGCAGGCGCGCCAGCGCCTGGATTTCCAGCTGGACGTGCAGTCGCAGCTGCGCGATCGCCGGGCCCAGCGCTGCGCCCCGGGTCCGGGCGCCGGGCGCGCGGCCCCCATGGGGGGCC
>NZ_JAIBFH010000084.1 GCF_019459675.1 Arenimonas sp. | reverse complement strand
GGGTAATGGTCGGGGGTGCTGGCCTCCAACGATTTGCACTACCTGGCCGTGGCCATCGGCTGCGACCGGGGCGTGGAGGCCATCGACGGCCTGCGCTACGGCAAGGTGATCATCCTGGCCGACGCCGATTCCGACGGCCTGCACATCGCCACCCTGCTGGCGGCGCTGTTCCTGCGCCATTTCCCGGTGCTGGTGCGCGCAGGCAACATCTTCGTGGCCATGCCGCCGCTGTTCCGCGTGGACGTGGGCAAGCAGGTGTTCTACGCGCTGGACGAGGAAGAGAAGCGGATCCTGCTCGACCGGATCGAGAAGGAGAAGATCCGCGGCCAGGTCAACGTCACCCGCTTCAAGGGCCTGGGCGAGATGAACCCGGTCCAGCTGCGCGAATCCACCATCCACCCCGACACCCGCCGCCTGGTGCAGCTGACGGTGGACGACGCCGAGCTCACGCGCGGCCTGATGGACATGCTGCTGGCCAAGAAGCGCGCCGGCGACCGCAAGGCCTGGCTGGAGGCGAAGGGCGACCTGGCCTCGCTGGAAGTCTGAACCCCGCCGCGCCGGGCCCGAATGGGCCGGCAAGCGCCTGAAAGCGTGACGCACTGCCCACGGGGGTGACGTACTGCGTCACATTTTTTTGTCCAGGCTGTGGCCGCACTTCGGCTGGCTTCGCGTTTGGGCCCGGCCAGCGCCCGGCCAAACGGCGAAAAACCTCGCAGCCACGACCCGAAACCGGCCCGGACGCTGGGTGGCACGGATCATGCTTTAGCTTCGTCGGCCGCAAACCCGGGCCTGGCCGGCCATCCGGCCCGGAACGTACTGCGAAGCTCGCATTCCCCTCATCCGCCATACCGTCCTAGGAGTTCCACCCATGAACAATTCCCGCGCTTTCCGTGGCCTGAGCCTTGCCGGCCTGGTCACCCTGGGCCTGGTGGCCGTGACCCCGGCGCTGGCCGAATCGCAGTTCACGACCGGCAACACCGCCAACCTGCAGGCCTCGGCCCGTCTGGACTTCCAGATCAACATCCCGCGCTTCATCAGCTTCCAGGTCGGCAGCGCCGGCGTCGTGGTGGATGAAGTGGTGTTCGACGTGGCCGCCGCCAACGTCGGCAGCGGCACCGCCGTCGGCCCGACCAGCGGTTCGCCGGTCGCCGTCACCCTGAAGGGCAACGGGGGCGCCATCAACCTCACCGCCGACACCACCGGCACCTCGCTGACCAGCGGCTCGGACATCATTCCGTTCACGCAGATCAACAGCACCACCGCGTCGGGCACGATCACCGCCCCCACCCTGGTGCAGAACGGCGTCAGCGCTGCCGTGGCCGTGCCGGTGTCCTCGGGTCGCGTGACCGACCGCTCGGCCACCTGGTCCTACACCTACGCCAACACCGCGATCGTCGGCGCCGGCACCTACGACGGCCAGGTGCGCTACACCGCCACCATGCCGTAAGGCTTAGCATCAGCCAGCAACACCCCGGGGGGCGGCGCGCCGGGGCGGCGGG
>NZ_JAIBFH010000269.1 GCF_019459675.1 Arenimonas sp. | reverse complement strand
CCCCCCCCCCCCCCCCCCCCCCCCCCCCCCCCCCCGCGGCTGTTTCCGGGCCAGGCCCGGCGTCAATCCAGCGAGTAAGCACTGAATGCAAGCTCCCGCCACAAACACCCCCACCGCGCCGAGATGGCTCGACAACATCGGCGACTGGCTGTTCCGCAACATCGTCGCGGTCGCCGGCTGGTTCGTGCTCATCACGCTCGTGCTGGCGGCGCTCTCGATGTACTGGGGCGGGCGCGAAGCCTTCTCCGAGTTTGGCTGGGGTTTCCTGGTGTCCACCGAATGGGACCCGGTGCGCGAGCGCTACGGTGCGCTGGTCGCCATTTACGGCACGCTGGTCACCACCACCATCGCCATGATCATCGCGGTGCCGGTCAGCTTCGGCATCGCGCTGTTCCTGACTGAAGTGGCGCCGGCGTGGATCCGCCAGCCGCTGGGCTCGGCCATCGAGCTGCTGGCCGGCATCCCCTCCATCATCTACGGCATGTGGGGCCTGTTCGTCCTGGCCCCGCTGCTGGGCAACTACGTCTACCCCTGGATAGACGAACACATCGGCCCTTGGCCGATCCTTGGCGCCCTGTTCCGCGGCCCGCCGCTGGGCATCGGCATGCTTACCGCCGGCATCGTCCTGGCGATCATGATCATCCCCTTCATTTCATCGGTGATGCGTGAGGTCTTCCTCACCGTACCCACGCGCCTGAAGGAGTCGGCCTACGCGCTGGGCTCCACCACCACCGAAGTGGTGTGGGACATCGTGCTGCCCTACACCCGCTCGGCGGTGATCGGCGGCATCTTCCTGGGCATGGGCCGGGCGCTGGGCGAAACCATGGCGGTCACCTTCGTGCTGGGCAACGCCCACCGCATCAGCGTGTCGCTGCTCGAGCCCGGCAACTCCATCGCCGCCAGCGTGGCCAACGAGTTTGCCGAGGCCACCACGCCCATGTACCAATCGGCGCTGCTGGCGCTGGGCTTCCTGCTGTTTGCCGTGACCTTCATCGTGCTTTCCATCGCCAAACTCATGCTGATGCAGCTCAAGAAGCGGGAGGGCAACTGATGGCCACCGTCGCCGAAAGCCTGTTCCTGCGCCGCCGCATCGTCAACGCCATCTCGCTGGTGCTGTCCGGCTTTGCGGCGCTGTTTGGCCTGTTCTGGCTGGTGTGGATCCTCTGGACCACGTTCACCAAGGGCGTGGACGCGATGAGCCTGAGCCTGTTCACCGAGATGACGCCGCCCCCGGGCCAGGCCACCGGCGGCCTGCTCAACGCCATGGCCGGCAGCCTGCTGATCAGCGGCCTGGCGGTGCTCATGGGCGCTCCAATCGGTGTTGCAGCAGGCACCTACCTGGCCGAGTACGTCAACCATCGCAAGCTTGGCGCCGTGATCCGCTTCGTCAACGACATCCTGCTGTCGGCGCCGTCGATCGTGCTGGGCCTGTTCGTCTACACGGTGGTGGTGCGCACCACGGGCGGCTTCTCCGGCTACGCCGGCTCCATCGCCCTGGCCTTCATCGTGCTTCCGGTGGTGGTGCGAACCACCGACGAGATGCTGCAGCTGGTGCCCACCCAGATGCGCGAGGCCGCGCTGTCGCTGGGCGTCCCGCAGTGGAAGGTCACCACCCAGATCCTCTACCGCGCCGCGGCACCCGGCATCGTCACCGGCATCCTGCTCGCCCTGGCGCGCATCAGCGGTGAAACCGCGCCGCTGCTGTTCACCGCCTTCAACAACCAGTACTGGAGCACCGACATGACCGGTGCAGTGGCCAACCTGCCGGTCACCATCTTCCAGTTCGCGCTCAGCCCGTTCGAGTACTGGAACAAGCTGGCCTGGGCCGGCGCCTTCATCATCACGGTGTTCGTGCTGCTGGTCAGCATCACCGCCCGCTTTTTCCTGCTGCGCAAGAAGATGAGCCATGACTAAAGCCACGATTGCCTTCACCACGGCCGTGCCCACGGCGACGGAGCTGGCTCCCCGTGCGGCCAAGCTTTCGGCCCGCAACCTCGCCTTCCACTACGGCGACTTCAGCGCGCTCAAGGACATCAACCTGGACGTGCCCGAGAAGCGCGTCACGGCGCTGATCGGTCCGTCGGGCTGCGGCAAGTCCACGCTGCTGCGCATCTTCAACCGCATCTATTCGATCTACCCCGGCCAGAAGGCCAGCGGCGAGGTGATCCTGGACGGCGAGAACATCCTCGACCCCAAGTACCCGCTCAACAAGCTGCGCAGCAAGATCGGCATGGTGTTCCAGAAGCCGGTGCCGTTCCCGATGTCCATCCACGACAACATCGCCTACGGCATCGGCCACTACGAAAAGCTGTCGAAGCCGGACATGGCCATCCGCGTGGAGGGCGCACTGCGCCAGGCCGCGCTGTGGGACGAAGTGAAGGACAAGCTCAAGCAGAACGCACTGGGCCTGTCGGGTGGCCAGCAGCAGCGCCTGTGCATTGCCCGCGCGGTGGCGCTCAAGCCCGAAGTGATCCTGTTCGACGAACCCACGTCGGCGCTGGACCCGATCGCCACCGGCAAGATCGAGCAGCTGATCGCCGAGCTCAAGCAGCAGTTCACGATCCTGATCGTCACCCACAACATGCAGCAGGCGGCGCGCTGCTCCGACTACACGGCCTTCATGTACCTGGGCGAGCTGGTGGAGCACGGCGTCACATCAACCATCTTCACCAAGCCGACCAAGCAGCAGACCGAAGACTACATCACCGGCCGGTTCGGCTGACCACAGGATGCCCCCTATGAACGACCATATCGTCAAGAGCTACGACAACGAGCTCAAGCGCCTAGACGGCGAGATCCAGCGCATGGGCGAACTGGCCATCAGCCAACTCGACGCGGCGATCGACGTGCTGCTGCGCCGCGACAGCGCCGCCGCCATGCGCGTGGTGGCCAACGACGACGCCATAGACCTGCTGGAACACGAAGTAAGCCACGACGTGCTGCGCCTGCTGGCGCTTCGCCAGCCGATGGCCCGCGACCTGCGCGAGGTCTATGCCTCGCTGCGCATCTCTTCGGACATCGAGCGCATCGGCGACTACGCGGCCAACGTGGCCAAGCGGTCGATGGTGCTCAACCAGACGGCGCCGGTGTCGGCCGCCCGCGGCCTGCCCGCGCTGGCCAAGCTGGCCAACACGCTGGTGCGCGACGCACTGCAGGCCTATCGCGATCGTGACGCCGACCGGGCCATGACCGTGCGCAGCCGCGACGCCGAGCTCGACGCCGAGTACACGGGCCTGTTCCGCGAGTTCCTGACCTACATGGCCGAGGACCCGCGCCAGATCACGCCCTGCACCCACCTGCTGTTCATCGCCAAGAACATCGAGCGCATCGGCGACCACGCCACCAACATCGCCGAAAACACCTGGTTCCTGGTCCACGGCGAACAGCCTGCGGAAGAGCGCGAAAAGCGCGACACCACCACCGAATAGCCCCCCGTCTTCACGCGCAGGTGACTGCCGCCCCCCCGGCCCTTGGGGTAGACTGGGCGGGCTCAATGCGTGGTGCGGGAGAGACTGGCCTAGGCCAGCGCCGAAGGCGTAACGCCCGTAATCGCTCAGGAACCCGGAACCGTACCGCGCGAGCGACTCTGGAGAGACCGGAACCAACCGGCGCCGAAGGGGCATGGGACGCAGGACGCGACCCAAAACTCTCAGGCAAAAGGACAGAGGGGCACCCCGCGCATTCGTGCGCGGCCTCCCCCTTTGCCCCGGACAGCCCATGAACCGCGAAAGCCTGAGCCAGCTCGAGCAGCACGACGCCTTCCTCGAACGCCACATCGGCCCCAACGACGCCGAAATCGCCCACATGCTGGGCGTGGTCGGCCAGGCCTCGCTGGACGCCCTCACGGACGCCATCGTGCCGGCCAGCATCAAGTCCCCGGGGCCGCTGGCCCTGCCCGCGCCGATCACCGAGGTCGAGGCCATCGCCAAGATCCGCCTGATAGCGGACAAGAACCAGGTCTTCCGCAGCTTCATCGGCCAGGGCTACTACGGCACCCACACGCCGAACGTCATCCTGCGCAACATCCTGGAAAACCCCGCCTGGTACACCGCCTACACCCCGTACCAGGCCGAGATTTCCCAGGGCCGCATGGAAGCGCTGATCAACTTCCAGACCCTGTGCAGCGATCTCACCGGCATGGAGATCGCCAACGCGTCCCTGCTGGACGAGGCCACCGCCTGCGCCGAGGCCATGACCCTGGCCAAGCGCTCGTGCAAGTCCAAGTCCAACCTGTTCTTTGTTTCCAGGGGCGTGCATCCGCAGACCCTGGAAGTGCTCAAGACCCGCGCAGAGCCCCTGGGCATCGAACTGGTGGTGGCCGACGACGCCGACGCCGCTTCGCTGGACGTGTTCGGGGCGCTGCTGCAGTACCCCGACACCTTCGGCCAGGCGCATGACTACCAGGCGCTGGCCGACGCCGTGCACGCGCGCGGCGGCCTGGTGGCCGTGGCCACCGACCTGCTGGCTCTCACCCTGCTCAAGGCCCCGGGCGAATGGGGCGCCGACATCGTGGTGGGCAACTCGCAGCGCTTCGGCGTGCCGTTCGGCTTCGGCGGCCCGCATGCCGCCTTCATGGCCTGCAAGGACGCGTTCAAGCGCTCCATGCCGGGCCGCCTGATCGGCGTGTCCATCGACGCCCAGGGCCAGCCGGCCTACCGCCTCACCCTGCAGACGCGCGAGCAGCACATCCGCCGCGAGAAGGCCACGTCCAACATCTGCACCGCGCAGGTGCTGCTGGCGGTGATGGCCTCGATGTACGCCGTCTACCATGGCCCGGAAGGGCTGACCCGCATCGCCCGCCGCACCCACCGCCTGGCCACGATCCTGGCCACGGCGCTGCGCGGCGTCGGCATCACCGTGGGCACCGACTTCTTCGACACCCTGCACGTGGTGGGCGTGGATGCGAACGCGGTACATGCCAAGGCCGAAGCCGCTCGCATCAACCTGCGCCGGATTGACGCCACCAGCCTGGCCATCAGCCTGGACGAAACCAGCACCCGCGAAGAAATCGTGTCGCTCGCCGCGCTGTTTGGCGCCAGCGCCGACGTCGAGGCCCTGGACGCCTCGGCCGCGGACGCCCTGCCCGCCGGCCTGGCGCGCACCTCGAAGTTCATGCAGCACCCGGTGTTCAACACCCACCACAGCGAGCACGAACTGCTGCGCTACATGCGCCAGCTGTCCGACAAAGACCTGGCCATGGACCGCACAATGATCCCGCTGGGCAGCTGCACCATGAAGCTCAACGCCACCGCCGAAATGATCCCGGTCTCCTGGCCCGAGTTCGGCAACATCCACCCGCTGGCGCCGGCCGCGCAGACACAGGGCTACGTGCAGCTGATTCAAGAGCTCGAAGCCATGCTGGTGGAGTGCACCGGCTACGACGCCGTGAGCCTGCAGCCCAACTCCGGCGCCCAGGGCGAATACGCCGGCCTGCTGGCCATCCGCGCCTACCACCGCAGCCGCGGCGACCACCAGCGCGACATCTGCCTGATCCCGGAATCGGCCCACGGCACGAATCCGGCCTCGGCCATGATGTGCGGCATGACCGTGGTGGTGACCAAGTGCGACGCCAACGGCAACGTGGACGTCGAGGATATCCGCCGCCACGCAGAGAAGTACGGTGACCGCCTGGCCGCGCTGATGGTCACCTACCCGTCCACGCACGGCGTGTTCGAGGAAGCCATCGTCGAGATCTGCGAGATCATCCACGCCCACGGCGGCCAGGTGTACACCGACGGCGCCAACATGAACGCCATCGTCGGCGTGGCCCAGCCCGGCAAGTGGGGCTCGGACGTGTCGCACCTGAACCTGCACAAGACCTTCTGCATCCCGCACGGCGGCGGCGGCCCGGGCGTGGGCCCGTGCGCGGTGAAGTCGCACCTGGCGCCCTTCCTGCCGAAAACCCTCGGCGGCGAAGGCGACGTCGGCATGGTCAGCGGCGCCAGCTACGGTTCGGCTTCCATCCTGCCGATCAGCTGGATGTACGTCACGATGATGGGCGCCTACGGCCTGCGCCGCGCAACGCAGGTGGCGCTGCTCAACGCCAACTACATCGCCAAGCGCCTGGCCCCGCACTTCAAGACCCTGTACACCGGCCGCAACGGCCTGGTGGCACACGAGTGCATCCTGGACGTGCGTCCGCTGGAGAAGACCTCCGGCATCG
>NZ_JAIBFH010000267.1 GCF_019459675.1 Arenimonas sp. | reverse complement strand
GGGTGGAATGCCTGACCCGTGGGGGGCGTATGGTTAGTCTGGTTGCCAGCCGCGGCGGGGCGGTGGGGGTTGGCGCTCTACGCGCCCCCCGGGCGGCCCCTGTAGCAGCCGTCGGCGAGCGACCCGAGCGCAACCAGCCCGCCGTCCCGCGCTGGCCGCATCTGCCAGCGGCTTTCCACCGTGCGGCAGTCCCCGCGCGCAGCGCAGGCCGGATCGACCAGCAGCGCAGGCGGGAATCCTGCCAGGGCCGCCTCGGTGTCGTTGGTGGCGAAGTAGCCGTAGCTGCCAAGCAGGTAGCGCGTCGAATCCAGCCACTGCCCGTGGTGGTAGGCCCGTTCCGGCGTGAAGCTGCGGTCGCCGCTGCCGCTGGACAAGTCGAGTGTTTCCACGCGCGCCTGCGTCTCGTTGACGAGGCCTTCAACGCGCATCAGGCGCAGGCCGTCGGGCGACAGGTCGGCGTCGAGGAAATAGCTGCGCGGCTCGCCAGTGAGCGCAAGTGGCGCCGCGCTGTCGTCGGTGCTCAGCAGGGTTACGCCGTAGCGACAGCGCTCGCGTGACGTGCAGGTCGGCTCGAGGAATTGGATGTTCTCGTCAGACGGGTCGAACAGGCCGCGGCGTCCGTCGGCATGGTTGGCTACCGGTTTCAGTCGGCCGTCCGGCGACGCCGGCCAGTGGCGCGAAGCGTCGTCGTCGGCGCTGGCGGGGACCGGAAGGCTGGGGTCCGCGCGGACCACGCGCGTCGCCAGGTCGAGCGCGTAGGTGCACCAGCGCGTTCCGGGGTGGTGCGCGCCGGGGCAGGCAGGCCCGGCGTCGGATTCGGACACGCCTGCGTAGGCGATCGACAGCGTTCCGGCGGCGGGGGCGTCGGTGAAGGCATGGAAGCGCAGCGGGCCGTCGATCTTCCCTTCGCTAGGCGGTGGGTTTATCAGCCCTGGATCAAGCGGCACCTGCGCGTGGTCGAGGATCGCGCCGCTGGACACGTTCCAGACGACGAGGGAGCCATCGCGAGCGAGCGACGCGAGGTGGCGTCCTTCGTCGACCCAGCGCACGGCGAGCACCGGCGACTGGTGGCCGAGCTGCACGACGATCTTGGGTTCCAGCGAAGCGTCTTCGGGAGCGGCCGCGGCTGGCGTGG
>NZ_JAIBFH010000257.1 GCF_019459675.1 Arenimonas sp. | reverse complement strand
GTGGCGGGGGGGGGGGGCGCGGGGGGCGGCGACTTTTGTGGCGGTGGGGTGTCGGCCGAAAGCGCGGCGGGCGGGCGCGGGCCGACGACGACCGCGCCGACGTTGGCGCGCTGGTCGCCCTCGGCGGAGGTCTTGGCCTCGGCATCGGCTGCGGCGTAGGGTTCCTGGAGCCGGGTTTCCTGGGGTTGGCGGGCGCAGCCGGCGGCGACGGCGAGGGCAAGGCAGCTGATCAGCAACTGACGCATGGGGTGGCTCCTGGTTGGGGTGGCCACACCTTCAACGTGCCGGTTCGAAGAACGGGGTTGATGGATCATGGCTGCAGCCTCCCGCGCAGCTTGTCCATGGCGTAGCGCAGGCGCGACTTGACCGTTTCGCGACCGACGCCGGTGATTTCGCCGATTTCCTCCAGGCTCAGCTCCTGTTCCAGTCGCAGCAGCACCACCTCGCGCTGGTCGTCGGGAAGATCCTCGAGCGCCCGCTGCAGGCGGCGGCGCTCCTCGAACGCCGACAGCGCGCGCTCGGGCGTTTCCGGGTCCGGCACGCGCTCGGCCAGTTCAGCGGCGTCGTCGGGCGCGCTGGGGCGGTGCTGTCTGGCGCGCCAGTGGTCGGTGACCCGGTTGTGGGCGATCTGGTACAGCCACGTGGAGAACTTGGCCTCGGGCCGGTAGCGGTCGCGGGCGGTGATCACCCGCTGCCAGGTGTCCTGGAAGAGCTCCTCGGCCAGCCCCTGGTCCCGCAGCTGCCGATGCAGGTGCCGGAACAACGGGCCGCGGTGGCGTGAATACAGGGCCTGGAACGCCGTCACGTCGCCGGCCCCGTAGGCCAGCAACTGTTCCTCGTCGGTGGGCTCCCCCTGCTTGCGATCAAGCCTACGGTCTTTCGCCACGGCGGTGAAGCCGGGGCCGGTCACGTCCCTGGACTCCGGTGTAAATTGACGCCATGCCCCGGACCTTCGAACCCATGCCCGTTGACGCCAGCCCCCGCGCGCTGCGCGCCGACGGCTGGCTGCGGCCCGGGCGGCACCTGGCGGTGGCCCTGGTGGTGCTGGCCTTGGGCCTGTACTTCAGTTTCAGCGCCGCCAGCCTCGCGCATCGTCGCGAAGTCAGCGAGCGCCAGCGCGAAGTGCAGGCGGAGCTGTCGGATTTCCGCGCCCGCTTCGAGCGCGACATCTATGCCAGCGAGGCGCTGGTGCGCGGCCTGGCCGTGCAGGTGGTGCTGCGCGAAGGCGGCCTGTCCAGCGAAGACTTCGAGGCCATCGCCGACGAGCTGCTGCGTGGCCAGTCGCACATCCTCAACCTGTCCCTGGCGCCGGGCTTCATCATCAGCGACATCTACCCCCGGCGCGGCAACGAGGCGGCCATCGGCCTGAACCTGCTGGAACACCCCGTCCAGAAGGACGCGATGCTGCGCGCCATCACCGAAGACGGCCCGGTGCTGGCCGGGCCCTACGACCTGGTGCAGGGCGGCAGCGCCCTGCTGGTGCGAATCCCGCTGTGGGTGGACGTGGAGGGCGTGCCGCGCTTCTGGGGTGCGGTAAGCATCGCGCTGGACTACGAACTCATGCTCGAGCGCGCCGGGCTGATGCGGCTGGAGCGTTCGCTTCGCTTCGACGTGGTGGGCCTGGATGCCACCGGGCCAGGTGGCGGCATCATCCGCGGCCCGCGCATCGCCGCCTCCGAACGACCGGTGAAGTTGCCCGTGTTCCTGCCCGGAGGCAGCTGGCTGATTTCGGCGGTGCCGGACGAAGGCTGGACCCGGCGCGAATGGTGGCAATCGCCGGGGTTCGTGTTCCGGGCGCTGCTGAGCCTGCTCGCCGCGCTTGCCACCGCACGCATCCTGCACGACCGCTCGCGCATCCGCCTGCTGGCCGGCATCGACGTGTTGACCAACCTGCCCAACCGGCGCTGGGCGCTGCAGCAGCTGGCCCGCCTGATCGCCCGCGGCGAGCGCGGCACGGGTCGCTTCGCGCTGATGTCGCTCGATCTCAACGGTTTCAAGCCGGTGAACGACACCCATGGCCATGCCACCGGCGACGCCCTGCTTGAACTGATCGGCCAGCGCCTGCTGGAGTCGGTGCGCCCGGGCGACCTCGTGGCGCGCATGGGCGGCGACGAGTTCGTGGTGATGTTGCCGGTGGACGACATTGCCGACGAAACGTGGCTGCTGGCCGCCGCGCGCCGGGTCCAGGCCGAGGTCGGCCGACCGATGCAGATCGACGGCCACCGGCTGCAGGTGGGTGTCAGCATCGGCGTGGCGCGTTTCCCCGAGGACGGCGACACCTCGCGGGTGCTGCTGCACAACGCCGACGAGGCCATGTACCGGGCCAAGCATTCCGGCGGCGAAGGCATTGCTTTCGCCACGACGCTGGCGGCGCCGTGATGCTGCCCGCGGCTCAGTCCTGGTCGTCCCCGACCCGCAGCCTCAGCGTGCCCTCGGCCAGGCGTGCGCGCAGCCAGGCGCCCTTGGCCGCATCGCCTGGCCCGCGCACCACGGCGCCGTCCGACTCGCGCTGGACGATCGCGTAGCCGCGCGCCAGCGTCGCCAGCGGGCTGATGCTCGACAGGGCGCGCGCCAGTCCCTGCAGCTGCATCCGATGCCGGGCAAGGGCCTGCGGCGGCGCCGCGCGTAGCCGCTGCCCGAGCATCTGCAGCCGATGGCGATGATCCTGCAGGCGCCGCCGCGGATGCGCCTGGTCCAGGCGCCTGAGCAGTTTGCCGGTACGCTCCGACGCGCCGGCCAGCGGCTGGGCCAGGGCGAGCTCGAGCCGCCTGCGCAGCGCGGCCAGCCGGCCGCGCCCCTGCTCGAGCCGCAGCTGCGGGCGCAGCGCCTGCAGCTTGAGGAAGGCCTGGTCGGCGCGCTGGGCGCGCGCGGCCTGCATGCGTGCCAGCAGGGCCTGCAGCTGGCGGTGGCGCTGGTGCAGCCGCGCCGCCAGTTCGCCGCGCTCGGGCACCAGCAGTTCGGCCGCCGCCGAGGGCGTCGGCGCGCGCAGGTCGGCGGCGAAGTCGGTCAGGCTGGAGTCGATTTCGTGGCCCACGGCCGACACCACCGGCACCGGCGAATTCGCCACCGCGCGCGCCAGGGCTTCGTCATTGAAGGCCCACAGGTCCTCCAGCGAACCGCCGCCGCGGGTCAGCAGCAGCACGTCGTAGCGACCGCTGGCGCCGGCCCGGCGCAGCATGTCCAGGATCTGCGCGGCCGCTCCGTCGCCCTGCACCGGCACCGGCAGCACGTCCACGGCCAGCAGGGGGAAGCGCCGCGCCAGGACGCTGAGCACATCGCGCACGGCCGCGCCACGCGGTGACGTGATTACGCCCAGGCGGCGCGGGAAGGCCGGCAGTGGCCGCTTGCGCGCCGCGTCGAACAGTCCCTCGGCGGCCAGCCTGGCCTTGAGCTGTTCGAACGCCCGGCGCAGGGCGCCTTCGCCGGCCTCTTCCATGTGGTCGAGCACCAGCTGGTAGTCGCCGCGCGCTTCGTAAAGGGTCAGCCGACCGCGGGCCAGCACCTGCAGGCCGTCGCGCGGCAGGAAGCGCAGCGCCTGGGCCTTGGGCTTGAACAGCGCGCAGCGCACCTGGGCGCGCTCGTCCTTGAGGGTGAAATAGGCGTGGCCCGACGCCGGCCGGGAGAAGTTGCTGATCTCGCCCTCGACCCAGACCTGGGCGAAGCTGCCCTCCAGCAGGTCGCGCGCCAGCGCGTTGAGCTGGCACGGGCGCAACACCTGGCGTTCACGGGCAAGCTGGGACATGGAAGAAGCCGGGGACGGCCCGACAGGATAGCGCGCCGCGTTTGCCCGGGGGGGTACGGCTGGCGTCTGCCCGGTCTAAACTGTGTGCGCCATGAGGACACAAGATGAGCGATAGCTACAGAAGGCTGGGCGAAGACCTTCCCGACCGCGTCGACGGCGCCGGGGTGTTCGTTGCCGACGCGCGCAAGGTCAAGGCTTGGGTGGCGGCACTGCCCAGGGCCAACGCGCAGGCGACGGAGCAGTCGCTGGCGCGGGCGCTGGAGAGCCTGGTCAGCCAGAAACTTTCCGGAACCCAGAGGCTGGGCGCGCTGGAGGAAATGCGCGCCGCCGTGATCGAGTCGGTGAACCTGCTCGAGAGCCAGTTCGCCTCCAACTCGCTGCCGCTGCCGCCGGAAAAGGCGAGGGCGGCCGCCGTGGCCGAAAACTTCCATCTGATGCTGGGGCACGGCTACCGTCGGGCGGCGCACGACATCTGCAGCCCCGCCGGCGCGGTTCCCTTCCTCAAGGGCGGCAGCGTGCTGCAGTCGCTGCAGCGCGCGGCCTGGCACTACTCGCGGGCGCTGGCGCTGGCCTGGCGCGTGTATCGCGCGCCCGGCGCGGGTGCGTGGCAGGGGCTGCACCGGGTGCACCGGTACGCCGCCGTGCTCAAGCTCGACCGCAAGCTGGTGGACGACAGTGCCGCCGGCGCCAGCCAGGACGTCAACACCATTTACGTGCAAACCCTGCTGCTGGCCGCCATAAATCCCTATGCCTTCGGCCAGTCCGAACAGGACGCCCTTTGGCCGATCACGCGGGGCTACGCAGCCCGCTGCGGCCTGAGCGAGCAGCCGCCCGACGGCCTGTCGCCCGTGGTGCCCGAAGATGCGGACCGCGGTCCGGGCCCCGGCGCCGGCGACGAATCCCATTCGCTCTGGCTCGATCTGCGCGCCTTCGCCAGTGACGTGGATCGCGCCATGCTCCGGGTGCGCGACGGCCAGTCCGAACTCAACCCCAGCCCGGGCGCCGCAGTGCGCGTCGGCAACGACCTGCTGATCCGCCTGCAGCGCGCCTTCGGCCAGATCGCCGCACGCGGCCTGGCCCGCCTGCCGGCCGGCCATCGGCTCGACACCGTGCTGGGCCTGAGCGGGCTGCATTATTTCCTGGCGGGCCAGCGCGACTTCGACACCTTCATGCGGCAGTCGGCGCAGGGCACGGTGCACGTGATCGCCGGCGCGGCCTGGACCCAGGGCGCCGCCGGCATGACCAAGGTGCCGCGCTTCACCGGCAAGGCGCTGGACCAGAGCCTGGGCGGCTACCGCATGGCCTGGGAAAGCGCCGAGCAGGCGCGCGCGCGCGTGGGTGAACTGGTCGGGCTGAACTTCGGCGACCAGGGCGACGACCAGGAGTGGATGGTCGGCGTGATGCGCTGGCTGCGCTACGAGGACGACGGTAGCCTGTCGGCCGGCGTCGAACTGCTGTCGCGGCGCGCCAGCCCGGTGGCGCTGCGCGTGGTCAGCGCCGACGGCGGCAGCCGCCAGCTCAGCCGCGCGGTGGAGATTTTCCCCATCGACGGTACCCGGGGCCGCTGCTTCATCTCCAACTCCAGCGTCGAGTCGGGCAGCCGCATTGAAGTGATCCATGACGTCAGCAGCCAGTTCCCCGAGATCGCGCCGCGCGCCCCCGACGTGCTGTCGGACGTGGAAGTGCTGCTGAACGCCGGCGACTACGTGCTTCTGGGCGAGCCCCAGGCCGTGGCCGAAGGGGAGGCCGCATGAGCGACGCCTCCGCCCAGCCGCGCCGCAGCACCCGCGCCGTGGCCGTGGACAAGGTGCTGATTGGCGGCGGCGCGCCGGTAGTGGTGCAGTCCATGACCAATACCGACACGGCCGACGTCGACGCCACCGTCAAACAGGTGGCCGCGCTTTGGCGCGCCGGCTCCGAGCTGGTGCGCGTCACGGTGAACAACCCCGAATCGGCTGCCGCCGTGCCGCGCATCCGCGAAAAGCTGGACATGATGTCGGTGCCGGTGCCGCTGGTGGGCGACTTCCACTACAACGGCCACCAGCTGCTGGCCGATGAACCGGCCTGCGCACGCGCCCTGGCCAAGTACCGCATCAACCCCGGCAACGTCGGCTTCGGCCGCAAGAAAGACCTGCAGTTCGGCGCGATCATCGAAACCGCGGTGCTTTACGGCAAGCCGGTGCGGATCGGCGTGAACTGGGGGTCGCTGGACCAGTCGCTGGCGGCGCGCCTGATGGATGAAAACGCGGCGCGGGCCCAGCCCTGGGATGCGGCGCGCGTGCTGCGCGAAGCCCTGGTGGTGTCGGCGCTGGAGTCGGCGGAAAAGGCCGTCGAAATCGGCCTGCCGCGCGACCGCATCATTCTTTCGGCCAAGGTCAGCGGTGTGCAGGAGCTGATTGCCGTCTACCGCGAGCTGGCCCTGCGCTCGGACTTCCCCCTGCACCTGGGGCTCACCGAAGCAGGCATGGGCAGCAAGGGCATGGTGGCCTCCAGCGCGGCGCTGGCGGTGCTGATGCAGGAAGGCATTGGCGACACCATCCGCATCTCGCTGACGCCCGAGCCCGGCGCGCCGCGCACCCTGGAAGTGGTGGTGGCGCAGGAACTCCTGCAGACCATGGGCCTGCGTGCGTTCACGCCCCTGGTGACCGCCTGCCCGGGCTGCGGGCGCACCACGTCGGAATTCTTCCAGGTGCTGGCCCAGCGCGTGCAGGAACACGTGCGCGGCCAGATGCCCGTGTGGAAGCTCAAGTACCCGGGCGTGGAAAACCTCTCGCTGGCGGTGATGGGCTGCGTGGTGAACGGGCCGGGTGAATCGCGCCATGCCGACATCGGCATTTCGCTGCCGGGTACCGGCGAGGCGCCTACGGCACCGGTGTTCATCGACGGCCAGAAGGCAATGACGCTGCGCGGCGACAACATCGCCGACGATTTCGTCAACGTCATCGACGACTACGTGGCCAAGCGCTACGGGGCACGCTCGCCCTGAGGCCAGCCGGCGCCTGCCCACCCGGCGGCGTTGGCGCGCCGCCGCGGCGGGGCTAGCCCTCGCCCTGCACCCAGACCCGGTTGCGGCCCGCTTCCTTGGCGCGATAAAGCGCCGCATCGGCCGCCTGCATCAGCGCGCCGCGCTCGGCGCGGGCGGGATCAAGGTCGGCGATGCCCACGCTGATGGTGATCTTGCGCGGTTCGCCGCCCAGCAGGAACTCGCTGGCCGCCACGGCTTCGCGCAGCCGCTCGGCGAACGCGCGTGCGGACGCCAGGTCCGACTCGGGCAGCAGTACGGCAAACTCTTCGCCGCCAATGCGTGCGGCGATGTCTTCGCCGCGTACGAACCCACGCACCACGGCCGCCAGCTGCCGCAGCACGCCGTCGCCGGCCACGTGGCCGAAGCTGTCGTTCACCGGCTTGAACAGATCCACGTCGATGATGCACATCACCAGCGGCCGGCCATGGCGGTGGGCGCGTGCGATCTCCTTGTCCACCAGCTCGATGAAGTGGCGACGGTTGTAGAGTTCGGTCAGCGCATCGTGGGTGGCCAGCTGGTACACCTCTTCGTGGTAGTGGGCCTCCACGCTGGAATGGCTGATGAACTTGAGGATCGATTCGCCCAGCGTCACGTGGTCGCCGTCGGCCAGCGTGGCTTCGGTGACCGGCTGTTCGTTCACCCGGGTTCGGTTGGTCGCGCCCAGGTCGCGGATGCGATAGGTGTCGTCCTGGCGCCAGATCTCGCAGTGCTGCCGGGACACCGATTTGTGGGGGATGTGCAGGTCTGCCTCCTGCGATCGGCCCACCACCACGGGCGTGGCGTCGATGTCGGCGCGCTTGCCCAGGCCCGCCCCGTGGATCACCACCCCGAACGCCGAACGCGGCCCGCTGCGCCGGGGGCCGCCGCTGAGCACGGTGAGCTGGTTGGTGATCGGGTCGGTGTCGCGCTGACTCATGGCGGAGCGGGCGGGCCGGTCTCGGGGTCGGTTTGAGTCTAGCCGATGCCGGGGCCGGTGGTCCCGGGGTCGGCAACAAGGCATGGACGCGAAGGGGCCGGCAGTTACAGAATCAGGCTTTCCCGACACCAAGGACGACCATGCGCCAGAACGCCCGCCTCATCCTCGTGCCGCTGCTGCTGGCTGGCAGCGTGCTGGCTTCCTCCACCGTCGCGGCCGACGCCTCCGTCAAGACCCGGCTGGATGCGCGCGGCGTCAAGTACGACGTGGACGCGGACGGAGACTACAAGGTCACGTATTCGTACAAGGACGAAAACCGCACGCAGCTGGTGTTCGTCTCTGGCAGCACCGAGTCGGTCGGCGGCTTCAAGGTGCGCGAAGTGTTCGCACCGGCGGCCAAGGACGGCATCACCGGTCCCCAGGCGATCGAACTGATGGCCGACAGCCGCAGCAACAAGCTGGGCAGCTGGGAACTGCAGGGTGACGTGCTGTACTTCGTCATCAAGCTGCCCGATTCGGTCAACGCGTCCGAGCTGGAGTCGGCGATGGACATCGCGGCGCAGACGGCCGACAACAAGGAAATCGAGCTTTCGGGTGACGAAGACGCGCTCTAGGCCTTCGCTGCAGCCCCGCCGCAGGCGGCCTGCCCGGGCGGCCTGCGTCAGCGGCCTTGGCCGCCGCGGGAAGCCAGCATGACCGCCCAGGACCAGGACGACCTGTCGCCAACCGAAGGCCTGCCCACGCGCTCGGGCAGCGTGGTCGCC
>NZ_JAIBFH010000185.1 GCF_019459675.1 Arenimonas sp. | reverse complement strand
CTGGGCCGCGCGGCGTACCGTCGGCCATGGTGCCGACCGGAACGCCGGAGGCGTCCTTGACGCCGCTCCAGAACGCACCGCAGGCAGCGCCCAGGTTGTATTCGTGCAGCAGCGTGGCGCCGCGCCAGCCGGTGGCGGCGTCGTGCAGATGGTGCCGCTGCTCGTGGCCGTGCGCCGTCAGCAGCAGCACGTTCGGGAAATCCGCCAGCAGCGCGAACAGCCGCTCACGGTCGCGCGGGCGGAACGATTCACGTCCGGGCCTGGGTTCGAAGAACGGGATATGCGCCGCCAGCACCAGCCGGCGATCGCGCGGCAGCGTCGGCAGGTACGCGGCCAGGAACGCGAACTGGTCCTCGCGCAGTCCACCCACGTAGTCGGGCTGGCGGCCGGGCTGGTAAACCACGTTGTCCAGGGCGATGAAGCTGGCTTCGTGCTCTTCCCAGGCGAAGGTATCGGGGCCGTAGGTGTTGCGGAAACTCAGCAGCGAATCCTCGTCGCGCGCGGCGTCAAAATCCAGGTCGTGGTTGCCGGCCACGTGCAGCCACGGCAATCCCAGCCGCGCCGTGGCGCGATTCATGGCCGGATAAAGCGACAGGTCGTCATGCACCACGTCGCCCAGCGTCAGGCCCAGGTGGCCGGCTTTGGCGGCCAGGTAGAGTGGCCCGGCGCCAGCGGCTGAGGGCGCCGCATAGCGGTCCAGCATGCCCTGCACGATGCTGCGCTCGTAGTAGCCCACCTCGGTGGCCGTGCGCGGCTGCGGGTCGCCCAACACCAGCGCCCGCAGCGTGCCGGGTGCGCGGGGGTCGCGCACCAGCGCGAAATCACGGCATGCGGTGGACGACTCGGTGATGCCGCCGAACCTGAGCAAGGGCGGCTGCCCGGGCGGCAGGTTGCGCCAGAACGCAGGCAGCCCGTCCCCGCCGGTCGCCACGCGCCAGCCAGCGGGCTTGATCACAAAGACGGTGCTGCCGGGGGCTGCGGGGAGCGAGTACTCACCGCTGGCAGCGCTGCGCACGATGCGCCTGCCGTCGGAAACCGCCACGCCGGCCACGCCCGGTTCGGCCGCACCGCGGCGGCCATCGCCGTCCAGGTCGTTGAACACCACGCCGCGCGGGCACAGCGTGGCGTTCGCCGCCACGGGCGCGGCTAGCAGGGCAACGACCATCAACGAGGCAAGGCGCATGCGCGTTCCCGGAGCGAAAACGAGATTATGCCGGGTAAGCCCTGCGCTCAGCGGCTGGCGGCGGCGTGCCTGGATTGCAGGATGGCGACCACGTCATTCCAGCCCAGGCCGCGGGAGCGCAGCAAAACCGTGAGGTGGAAGGCCAGGTCGGCCGCTTCGCCCAGCAGCGCGTTGTCGTCCTCGGCCACCGCGGCCAGCGCGGTTTCCACGCCCTCTTCGCCCACTTTCTGGGCGATGCGGCGCACGCCGCCTTCGAACAGGCGCGTGGTGTAGCTGCCTTCCGGGCGCAGGCGTTCGCGCGTGGCCACCAGCGCATCCAGTTCGGCCAGGAAGTCCACGGGCGCGCCCGGGAAGCAGCTCTTGCGGCCCAGGTGGCAGGTGTTGCCGCGCGGGGTGGCCTGCACCAGCAGCGTGTCGGAATCGCAGTCGGCCTCCAGCGACACCAGCTCCAGGATGTCCCCGCTGGTTTCGCCCTTCATCCACAGCCGCTGCTTGCTGCGGCTGAAGAAGGTCACGCGGCCGGTGGCCAAGGTGGCGTCCAGCGCGGCGCGGTCCATGTAGCCCAGCATCAGCACGCGGCGGTTGGCCGCATCCTGCACGATGGCGGGCAGCAGGCCACCCTGTTTTTCCCAGGCCAGGGCCTGGATTTGTTCAGGCGACATCGCGCACCTCGATGCCCTGCGCGCGCAGGGTGGCTTTGAGTTCGGGGATCCGGACGGCGCCGGAATGGAAGACCGTGGCGGCCAGCGCCGCATCCACGTCGGCGTCCTGGAACACCGTGGCGAAGTGTTCGGCCGTGCCGGCGCCGCCCGAGGCCACCAGCGGCACCCGGCACAGCGCGCGCACGGCGCGCAGCTGCTCCAGGTCGTAGCCGGTGCGCACGCCGTCATTGCCCATGCAGTTGAGCACGATCTCGCCGGCGCCGCGCTGCTGCGCCTCCACCACCCAGTCCAGGGTTCGCCGCGAAAGCGCCCGCGTCTTGTCCGGGTCGCCGGTGTGGGAGCGCACGCGCCATTGGCCGTCTTCGTCGCGCAGGCTGTCCACGCCCACCACCACGCACTGCACGCCGAACTCGGCCGCCAGTTCATTGATCAGCCCGGGCCGCTCGAGCGCCGGCGTGTTCACCGACACCTTGTCGGCGCCGGCGTGCAGCACAGCGCGCGCCTGTTCAACCGTGCGGATGCCGCCGGCCACGCAGAAGGGAATGTCGATGATGCGCGCCACGCGCTCCACCCAGGCCACGTCCACCCCGCGCCCCTCGGGGCTGGCGGTGATGTCGTAGAACACCAGTTCGTCGGCGCCTTCGTCGCGATAGCGCAGCGCCAGGTCCTCGATCGCGCCCATCACCACGTGGTCGCGGAAGCGCACGCCCTTCACCACTTGCCCGTGCTTGACGTCCAGGCACGGAATCAGCCGCCGGCTCAGCATGGCGACTGCTCCGCGATCACGTCGGCCAGGCTGAACTTTCCGTCCAGCAGCGCCTTGCCCAGCACGATGCCGCTGCAGCCGGCGCGCCGGGCCTCGGCCACGTCGCCGGCGGCGCTCACGCCGCCCGAGGCCTGCACGGCCAGGCGCGGGAAGCGCTGGCACAGGTAGCGATACAGGTCCAGGTTGGGCCCCGACAGCATGCCGTCGCGGCTGATGTCGGTGCACAGCAGGTGGCGCAGGCCGACCTCGGCGTAGGCCGCCGCCAGCACGTCCAGCTCCTTGCCGCCGTTCTCGGTCCAGCCGTGCACCGGCAGGCGCCAGCGGCCTTCTTCGTCACGGCGCGTGTCCAGCGCGATGGTCATGCGCTCGGCGCCGAAGCGGGCGATCCACGACGCCACGCGGCCGGGCTCGCGCACCGCCAGCGAGCCCACCACCCCGCGGTCGGCGCCGGCCGCCCGCCGGGCCTCGACGTCTTTGTAGCTGCGCACCCCCCCCCCGGGCAGCACCATGAGCCGCG
>NZ_JAIBFH010000080.1 GCF_019459675.1 Arenimonas sp. | reverse complement strand
CCCGCCGCCGGCGGGTATCACGGGGGGGGGCGGAAGTCGATGCCGTTGAGCAGCTGGTTGCTGCTGGCCAGCATCGGCAGGTAGTCGGCGCCGGTGCCGAAGTTGCGCAGGTTGGGGAAGATGTCCATCGCGTCGCCCTGGCGCAGACCGAACCAGCGCGACAGGGTGCTGCCCAGCTGTTCGATGGCGGTGGTCGGGATCATGCGGCCGCGGCCCACGTCCTGTTCGCTGCCCAGGCGCATTTCCGGCATCTGGCCGTAGATGCGCCTTCCCACCACGTCGCCGCCGATGATCCAGCTGTGGCCGCCCCAGCCGTGGTCGGTGCCGTCGCCGTTGTTGTTGAGCGTGCGGCCGAAGTCGGTCATCGTGAACGAGGTCACCTTGTCGGAAACGCCCAGCTCGACGGTGGCGTTGTAGAAGGCCGCCGTGGCCTCGCTGAGCGTGCGCAGCAGCCGCTGGTGGTCGGGCAGCATGTTGTCGTGCGTGTCCCAGCCGCCCAGGCCGACGAAGAAAATCTGGCGCTTCTGGCCCAATGCCCCGCGCGCGGCGATGGTGCGCGCCACGGTCTTGAGCGTGTCGGCCAGCCGGTTCTGCCCGGCCACCGGGAATGGCGTGGTGATCGCGGGCGCGTTGTTGAGTGCGCTGAAGGCGAATTCGCTGAAGTCGATCGCGCGCTGGCTGATGCGCGCATGTTCGCGCGTGAACAGCGACGAGTCGCGCTTGGCGGCGTCCAGCAGCTTGTAGAACGCGTCGCGCCGCGGCACCACGCGTGACCAGGTGTTGGAAGCGCGCAGGGTGTCGTTGATGCGGGTCGGCCCGCCGCCGCCCATGGTGTAGATGCCGTCGGCGGCGCCGCCCTGCCACATGTTGGTGCCCGACAGGGAAATGCTGGTGGGCAACCCGGCGCCCACCAGCAGCCCGGCGGCGGCCATGCGGTCGGCGATCTTGCCGCCCCAGCCGGCACGCGCGGCGGTCTCGCTGCCCATGGACATGCTGTAGGCCTGCTGGTCCACGTGCGAGAAAAGCTCGGGCGGCAGCGGCACGCTGCGTGCGGTGTAGGCGGCCTTGCTGGTGGGCGCCACCAGCGGGCCCACGTTGGCGAGCAGGCCGGCGCGGCCGGACTCGAACAGGCCCTGTAGCTCGGAAAGGGCAGGGTGCAGGCCCCACTGCACGCCGCCGTCGCCGCTGAGCGGGGTGATCGGCAGCAGGCTGGCCTGGGCGATGGAAAGCGCGGGGCGCGCGGCCTGGTAACTGGTGTAGGCCGCCGGTGTGCGTGGTACCACCATGTTGAAGCTGTCCGCGCCGCCGAACAGATAGATGCACACCAGTGCCCGGTAGTCCTCGCCCAGGCCCAGCTCGGACGCCTGCACCATCTGCAGCTGGCCCAGGGTGGCCCAGGCCGCCGCGCTGCCCAGCGCGATCTGCGAGGACTGAGCCAGGAAACGGCGCCGCGACTTCGAATGCTCGTTGCTGCTCATGGCTTACCTCTGCACTGCGAACTGGGGGGACGACGCAATCAGGAAGACCATGTCTTCCACCCGGTCGCCGCCGCCGTCGTTCATCGAAGTGGCGTAGGCCGATTCCACCAGGATCTGCCGCATCGCCGGACTCATGCGCCCCGCCATCAGCAGCAGGTTCATCCGGTCGGCCAAGGCACCGGGCGAAACCGCCAGCGCTTTTTCGGTGGACAGGTTCAGGCGGAAACGAGCGGTGTAGTAGCGCGGATCGCTGACGGTGGCGGCGATGGTGGGGTCGTCACGGTCCATCTGGAACAGCCTGCCGTGCCAGTGGTTGTACGTGGTCATGGCGGTGGCTTCGTTGAGAATCTGCAGCTCCGGCGCCACCAGGCCGCGGCGGCGGAACTCACCCGGCGGCTGGTAGTTGGGCCGGTAGAAGTTGAACACCGACGGCGACGACATCACGGTCTGGGCCATGTCCACGCCCGCGCCGCGGTTGCGCAGCAGAGGGCGCGTGGTGGCGCCTGCCGGCGAGGCAACGGCCTGCCCCTGGGCGGCAAACGCGCGCCAGATGGCCGTCATCCGGAGCATCGGTTCTTTAACCTTGCCGTACTCGTCGCGCGCCGCGACGGCCATGTCGCGCGCCTCGGGGTCGAGCAGGATGGCCTTGACCACGGCGCCCAGGTCGCCGCGCACGCCGGCGCCGTTGTTGTTGAAGGTGACCGCGACGCGCCGGACGTAGGCGGGCGAGGGATTGCTGGTGACCAGGCGCTGGATCAGGTGCTTGGCCAGGAAAGGCCCGACGTTGGGATGGTTGGCCAGCGCGTCCAGCGCGGACGTGAGGTCGGCCTGCGCGGTGCGGCCGGCCGCCAGGTTGGTTCCCGGGAACAGGGTCTTGGCGCCGGTGTCGTGGAAGTTCGCCCACGGCGTCATCGACCGGATCAACCCGGGCAGCTTGACGTCGTCTTCCCACACGTACCAGCTGGCGGCGCCGCCAAAGTTCCAGCCGGTCATGGCGCGCGCGAAATTGGTGATCACTTCGTTGTTGTAGGTGGAAATGGTGTTGCCGCTGCCGTCCAGCCGGGGCGTGCCGTCGAGGTTGAGTTCAACCAGGCCGATCGAGAACAGCTGCATCACTTCGCGCGCGAAGTTCTCGTCGGGCTCGGTGTTGCGGCCCGGGTTGGCCTTTTCGTTCTGCAGCATGCCCAGGTAGCGACCCATCAGCGGGTGCAGCGCCATTTCCTCCAGCAGGGCCCGATGGCTGCCGAACGCATTCACCGCCAGCGAGTCGTAGTAGTCGCTGATGGCCAGCTGCGAATAGCCGACGTTGTCGCTGACATCGGAGATGACGAAGAACTGGCTGAGCGCGAACGCCACGCGCTGGCGCAGCTGATCGTTGCCGTTGACCGCGATCAGGGTCCAGGCGTCGTGGCGGGACAGGTTGCAGCCCCAGGAGAATTCGCAGTCGCGGTCGCGCTGGTCGGTGTAATGCGGGCCCAGCTCGGCCTGGAGAGCTTGATGCACCTGCAGGTGCAGCGTAGGCGTGCGGGCGATCTGGTCATCGATCCAGGCGGCATAGCCCAGGCTGGCCACGCGGGCGATTTCAGCGCTGGTGGCGCCGTAGGTCGCCTGCTGCAGGAAGCGCGATGCCTGCGCCTGGTTGGCGGGCACCGCCAGGCTGGTGATGAAACCGCCGGCGGTGGCGCCAGCCAGTGCCCAGTTCTGGTTGCGGCCCGACGTGGGCTGCTGGCAATCCCACAGGCGCACGCCCGTGCCCGTGCGCGTGGAGCTGCCGCCCACTTCCACGCACCGGCCCGTGACCAGGTGGCGCAGGCGGTAAGTGGTGGAGCTGCTGATGCCTTCGAGCCGGAAGCGCTGGTCCGCGGCGTTGTTGCAGGCCAACTGCACGACCGCCGTACCGTTCACCGTGCC
>NZ_JAIBFH010000162.1 GCF_019459675.1 Arenimonas sp. | reverse complement strand
AGAAGATGGTGACGGTGTCGCCTTCCACCACGCCCGCGTCCAGCCGCACGTGCGCCGACGGCTCGGGCAGGCGCAGGGTTTCGATCTTGCCCGAGCCGGGCAGGAAGTTCTGCGACGGGTATTCGGCGTACAGGCGCACTTCGATGGCGTGGACATGGCTGCGTACTTCGTCCTGTCGCAGCGCCAGCGGCTCGCCGGCGGCGATGCGCAGCTGCCATTCCACCAGGTCCAGGCCGGTCACCAGTTCGGTCACCGGGTGCTCCACCTGCAGGCGCGTGTTGATTTCCATGAAGTAGAAATCGCCGTCCGCGCCGACGATGAATTCCACCGTGCCGGCGTTGACGTAATCAATGGCGTGCGCGGCCTGCACGGCGGCGGCGCCCATGCGCGCGCGCAGTTCGGGCGTGAGGAAGGGCGAGGGCGATTCCTCCACCACCTTCTGGTAGCGGCGCTGCGCCGAGCACTCGCGTTCGTTGAGGTGGATGACGCTGCCGTGGCTGTCGCCGAACACCTGGATTTCGATGTGGCGCGGTTCGCGTATATAGCGCTCGATCAGCACGCGGTCGCGGCCGAAGGCGCTGGCGGCTTCGCGCTGGCACGATTCAAGCGCGGCCGCGAAGCCGGCGCTGTCGTGCACGATGCGCATGCCCTTGCCGCCGCCGCCATGGGCGGCCTTGATCATCTGCGGGTAGCCGACGCGGTCGGCTTCGCGCTGCAGGTGCGCGGGGTCCTGGTCTTCGCCGGTGTAGCCGGGCACCACGGGCACGCCGCGCTCGGCCATCAGCTGCTTGGCGCCGGCCTTGCTGCCCATCTTGCGCATTGACGCGGCCTTGGGTCCGATGAACACCAGGCCCGCGGCTTCCACGGCTTGCGCGAAGTCGGCGTTCTCGGACAGGAAGCCGTAGCCCGGATGGATGGCCTGCGCGCCGGACTGCCTGGCCACTTCAATGATGGCGTCGCTGCGCAGGTAGCTGTCCTGCGGCCGCGGGCCGCCGATCGGCCAGGCTTCGTCGGCCAGGCGCGCATGTTGGGACGCCATGTCGGCTTCCGAATACACGGCCACGGTGCGGATGCCCAGGCGGCGGCAGGTGCGGATCACCCGGCAGGCGATCTCGCCGCGATTGGCGATCAGTATCTTGGTGAACATCAGTTCGGAATCCAGTTCGGGGCGCGCTTGTCGAGGAAGGCAGCCAGGCCTTCCTGGCCTTCGGGCGAAACGCGGAGGCGGGCGATCAGGGCGGCGTTTTCGGCGTCCTGCTTTTCCGAGGCGGCGCGGGTCATGCCGGCGCTGCGCAGGGCCAGCTGTTTGGCTTCGCGCTGGGCCAGCGGGCCGCCCTTGAGCCAGAAGTGCAGGGTGCGGTCCACCGCATCGGCCAGCGTGCCCGCGGGGGCCACGGCGTGCAGCAGGCCAATGGCCAGCGCGTCCGGCGCGTCGATGACGTCGGCGCCGGTGAACAGGCGGCGCGCGTGGCGGCCGCCGATGGCCGCCACCACGTAGGGCGAGATCACGGCGGGCACCAGTCCCAGCTTCACTTCCGACAGCGAGAACTTCGCGCCTTCGGCCGCCACGGCGTAGTCGCAGCAGGCCACCAGGCCGACGCCGCCACCGTAGGCGGAACCGTTCACCTTGGCCAGGGTGGGCTTGGACAGGTAGTTCAGGGTGCGCATCAGCTTGGCCAGGCGCAGTGAATCCTCGCGGTTTTCTTCCTCGCTGGCCTGCGCCATGCGGCGCATCCAGCCCAAGTCGGCGCCGGCCGAGAAGGTGCTGCCGTCGCCGGTCAGCACCACGGCGCGCACGGTGTCGTCGGCATCCAGGGCTTCGAGTGCGGCCGTGAGTTCGGCGATCAGCCCGTCGTCGAACGCGTTGTGGACCGACGGGCGGGCCAGCGTGAGGGTGGCGACGGCGCGGTGGTGGTCCAGGCGAATGGTTTGGGTCATGCGATCCCCCGGGGGCAGGGCGCCATGATAGCGGCTGACCCCACGAACCCGGCAGCAGGGCGGCTATCGCTGGCGGGGAATAGGGTTTATGATGAGAATCATTCGCATTAACGGAATGTTCCCATGCTGCTTTCCGATCTGCCTTCCGGTTCCGACGCCATCGTCGAAAGCGTGCAGGACGTTGCCCCGGGCGACGCCGTTGCGCGCCGGCTGCGCGACCTGGGCTTCGTCGCCGGCGAAGCCATTCGACTGCTCACGCGCGGCCCGATGGGCGGTGACCCGCTGCTGGTGCAGGTGGGTTTCACCCGCTTTGCGATGCGCGGCGGTGAAGCGGCGCGCATCCGCCTGAGGCGAAATGACGGCTGAGTCCGCCACGCTCAACATAGCGCTGGTCGGCAGCCCGAACTGCGGCAAGACGGCGCTCTTCAACCGCCTTACCGGCAGCCGGCAGAAGGTCGCCAACTACGCTGGCGTCACGGTCGAGCGCAAGGAAGGGCAGTTCAACACGCCCGCGGGCCGCCGCGTGCGCGTGCTCGACCTGCCCGGCGCCTACAGCCTGGACGCCAACAGCCCCGACGAGGCGATCACCCGCGACCTGTGCCGCGGCACGCTGGTGGGCGAGGCGCGCCCGGACCTGCTGGTGTGCGTGGTGGACGCCACCAACCTGCGCCTGCACCTGCGCTTCGTGCTGGAGCTGCGGCGCCTGGGCCAGCCGATGCTGCTGGTGCTGAACCTGATGGACCAGGCCAGGCGCCGCGGCATCGTCATCGACACCGCGCTGCTTCAGCAGCGACTGGGCATGCCGGTGATCGAAACGGTGGCCATCAAGACCGGCGGCACGCAGGCCCTGCTGGCGGCCCTGGACGAAACGGCTCCGGCGCCGGGCGCGGTGGAGGACCACGACGACAGCGACCTGCATGCCCAGGTGGCCGCGCTGCTGGCCGAAGCCGTCACCATGCCCGAACGCACCGACCGGCTGGACGACCGGCTGGATCGCTGGCTGCTGCACCCGGTGTTCGGGCTGGTGATCCTGGCGGGGGTGATGTTCCTGATGTTCCAGGCCGTGTTCGCCTGGGCGGCGCCGGTGCAGGACCTGTTCGCCGGCGGCATCGCCAGCCTGGGTGCGCAGCTGGGTCAATGGCTGCCTGAAGGGCCGGTGCGCAGCCTGGTGCAGGACGGCCTGTTCGCCGGGCTGGGCACGGTGGTGGAGTTCCTGCCGCAGATCCTGCTGCTGTTCGCCTTCATCCTGGCGCTGGAGGAATCGGGCTACCTGCCGCGCGCGGCCTTCCTGCTGGATCGTCCCATGCGCGCATCGGGGCTGACCGGGCGTTCGTTCATTCCCCTGCTTTCCAGCTTCGCCTGCGCCATCCCCGGCATCATGGCCACGCGCTCGATCCAGGACCCGCGCGACCGCCTGACCACCATCCTGGTGGCGCCGCTGATGACCTGTTCGGCGCGGCTGCCGGTGTACACGCTGCTGATCAGCGCCTTCATCCCGCGCCAGGAAGTGCTGGGCGTGTTCAACCTGCAGGGCCTGGTGATGTTCGCGCTGTACGCCGCGGGCATCGTCAGCGCGCTGGGTGCGGCCTGGGTGATCAAGGCGCTGCGCCGCGACGACGGCGAACACGTGCTGCTGCTCGAGCTGCCGGGCTACCGCCTGCCGCAGCTGCGCGACCTGGCCATCGGACTGTGGGAGCGCGCCAGCATCTTCCTGCGCCGCGTCACCGGCATCATCCTGTCGCTGACGGTGCTGCTGTGGTTCCTGTCGTCGTATCCGTCGCCGCCCGAGGGCGCGGTGGGGCCGGCGATCGACTACAGTCTGGCCGGGCGCATCGGCCACTGGATGCAGCCGTTCTTCGCGCCCATCGGCTTCAACTGGCAGATCTGCATCGCCCTGATCCCGGGCCTGGCCGCGCGTGAAGTGGCGGTGGCCGCGCTGGCGACGGTTTACGCCATTTCCGCCAGCGGCGACGACGCCGCAGCGCAGGCGCTGTCCCCGCTGATCGCGGCCGACTGGTCGGTGGCCACCGCGCTGTCGCTGCTGGTCTGGTACGTGTACGCGCCGCAGTGCCTGTCCACGATCGCCGTGATCAAGCGCGAAACCAACAGCTGGAAGCAGGCGGGTATCGCTACGTTCTACCTGTTCGCATTGGCGTACCTGGCTTCCTTCATCACCTACCAGACCGCGGCGGCTTTGCTGTGAGCGCGCTGCTGCAGGGGCTGGTGGTGGCGGCCGTGGTGGCGTGGGCGGCGCTGTCGCTGCTGCGCCAGCTGTGGCCGCGCGGCGCCTGGCAGGCGCAGGCGCGGGTTTCGTATGCGCTTGAGCGCGAAGGGCGGCCCGCGTGGCTCAAGCGCGTGGGCTTCGCCCTGCGGCCGCCAATGCAGGCCACGCAGGCGGCCTGCGGCAGCGGCTGCTCGAGCTGCAAGGCCTGCAAGTAGCCCGCCGGGCTACATCCGGAAGACGCCGAAGCGCTCTTTCTCGATCGGGGCGTTAAGGCTGGCCGACAGGGCCAGGCCCAGCACCCGGCGGGTGTCGGCGGGATCAATGATGCCGTCGTCCCACAGGCGCGCGGTGGCGTAGTAGGGGTGGCCCTGGCGCTCGTACTGGTCACGGATGGGCGCCTTGAACGCTTCTTCTTCCTCGGCGCTCCAGGCCTTGCCCGCAGCTTCGATACCGTCGCGCTTCACGGTGGCCAGCACGCTGGCCGCCTGTTCGCCACCCATCACGCTGATGCGCGCGTTGGGCCAGGTCCACAGGAAGCGGGCGCCGTAGGCGCGGCCGCACATGGCGTAGTTGCCGGCGCCGAAACTGCCGCCGATCACCACCGTGAACTTGGGCACGTGCGAGCAGGCCACGGCGGTCACCATCTTGGCGCCGTCCTTGGCGATGCCGGCGTTCTCGTACTTCTTGCCGACCATGAAGCCGGTGATGTTCTGCAGGAACACCAGCGGGATGTCGCGCTGGTTGCACAGCTCGATGAAGTGCGTGCCCTTGAGCGCGCTTTCGGCAAACAGGATGCCGTTGTTGGCGACGATGCCCACCGGATAGCCGTGGATATGCGCGAAGCCGCACACCAGGGTCTTGCCGTAGCGCGCCTTGAACTCCTGGAACTCGCTGCCGTCCACCACGCGGGCGATGATTTCGCGGATGTCGAAGGGCTTGCGGGTGTCCCTGGGGATGACGCCGTACAGCTCTTCGGGCGCGTACTTCGGTTCGCTGGGCGGCTGTACGGCCACCGGCAGGGTCTTGCGGCGGTTGAGGTGTCTGACGATGTCGCGGGCGATCTGCAGCGCGTGCGGATCGTTCTCGGCAAGGTGGTCGGCCACGCCCGACACCGAGGTGTGCACGTCGGCGCCGCCCAGGGATTGGGCGTCCACCACTTCACCCGTGGCGGCCTTCACCAGGGGCGGGCCGCCCAGGAAGATGGTGCCCTGGTCCTTGACGATGATCGACTCGTCGCACATCGCCGGCACGTAGGCGCCGCCGGCGGTGCAGCTGCCCATCACCACGGCGATCTGCGGAATGTTCTTTGCGCTGAGCCGGGCCTGGTTGTAGAAGATGCGGCCGAAGTGCTCGCGGTCCGGAAACACCTCGTCCTGCAGCGGCAGGAAGGCGCCGCCGGAATCGACCAGGTAGACGCAGGGCAGGTGGTTCTCCAGGGCGATTTCCTGGGCACGCAGGTGCTTTTTCACCGTCATCGGGAAGTAGGTGCCGCCCTTGACCGTGGCGTCGTTGGCCACCACCACCACTTCGGTGCCGTGGATGCGGCCGATGCCGGTGATGACGCCGGCGGCCGGCGCGGAATCGTCGTACATGCCGCCGGCGGCCATGGCCGACAGCTCCAGGAAGGGCGAGCCGGGATCGAGCAGCGCGCTGATGCGGTCGCGCGGCAGCAGCTTGCCGCGCTCGGTGTGCTTGCGGCGGGCGCTGTCGCCGCCGCCCAGGGCGACCTTCGTCAGCTGGGCCTCGAAGTCGGCTACGGTCGCGCGCAGCTGCGCGGCGTTGTCCTGGAATTCCGGGGCGCGGGTGTCGATCTGGCTGGTGATGATGGGCATGGGCGGCCGCTGGCTGGTGAAGGCGTCGAGTTTACGTTCCGGGGCCAGCCCAGCCTAGCGTGGGCCGCACAAAAGAAAACGGGCGCGACTTGCGTCGCG
>NZ_JAIBFH010000158.1 GCF_019459675.1 Arenimonas sp. | reverse complement strand
CCTGCACCGGCGGTGCGGCGGCCGGTGCTGCGGCGTGCGGTGCCGCGACCGGCGGTGCGGCGATCCGCGGCGCTGCGACCGGCGGCACCGCGGGAGCTGCGACCCGCGGCGCAGGGCCTGCTTCGTTGCGCTGCGCAGAGGTGGCAGCGGGCGCGCGCGGCGCCAGCGCCGGGCCGCCACCCTCGCCCGCCGGCCGGAAGGCCAGCATGCGCAGCAGCGCCATCTCGAAACCCGTGCGCGGGCTGGGCGCCAGGCCCAGGTCGCGCCGTCCGGTCACGGCCATCTGGTACCAAAGTTGCACCAGCTCGGGTGAAAGGCCGGCGGCGAGGCCCTCGACGTCGCTGGCCTCCGCGTCGCCGGCCATGCCGGGCACCATCTGCAGCAGCTGGATGCGGTGCAGCGCGGTGGCCAGGTCTTCCAGCACATGGCTGAAATCGGGCGAGAACGACGCCAGTTCTTCGATACACGCCATCAGCGCGGCGCCGTCACCGGCGGCCAGCGCCGCCAGCAGCGCGCCCACCTGTGAACGGTCCACGGTGCCCAGCATCGCGTTCACCGCGGCGGTGTCGAGTTGGCCTCCGGTGTAGGCGATGGCCTGGTCCAGCAGCGACAGCCCGTCGCGCAGGCTGCCGTCGGCGGCGCGGGCCAGCAGCGCGATCGCCCCGGGCTCGGCCGCGATGGCCTCGGCCTGGAGGATGCGGCCGATCTGGCCACCGATCTGGGCTTCGTCCAGCCGCCGCAGGTTGAACTGCAGGCAGCGCGACAGCACCGTGACCGGCAGCTTCTGCGGGTCGGTGGTGGCCAGCAGGAACTTGACGTGTTCGGGCGGCTCTTCCAGCGTCTTGAGCAGCGCGTTGAACGCCGCCTTGGACAGCATGTGCACCTCGTCGATCAGGTAGACCTTGGTCTTGCCGCGCGACGGCAGGTACTGCGCGTTGTCGATCAGGTCGCGCACGTCGTCCACGCCGGTGTTGCTGGCGGCGTCGATTTCCAGCAGGTCAACGTAGCGGCCGGCGTCGATGTCGCGGCAGGCGGGGCATTCGCCGCAGGGTTCGGCGCTGGTGCCGCGCTCGCAGTTGAGCGACTTGGCGAAGATGCGCGCGATGGTGGTCTTGCCCACGCCGCGGGTGCCGGTGAACAGGAAAGCGTGGTGCACCTTGCCGGTCTCGAGCGCGTTGCTCAGCGCGCGCACGACATGCTCCTGCCCGACCAGTTCAGAGAAGCGCCGGGGGCGCCATTTTCGGGCAAGGACCAGATAGGACATGCGGGCACTCGGACGGGACGGGGAACGCCTGTGCATTGTGCCAACCCCCCCGCCCCCGGGCCAGCGCGAATCGCCGCGCTTGTCCCAGCCCTCGCCAGCCGGTATGCTTTCCGGCTAGTTTCAGGCGGTAATCTCTGCGGAGAGATGTCCGAGCGGTTGAAGGAGCACGCCTGGAAAGTGTGTAAACGGCTAAACCCCGTTTCGAGGGTTCGAATCCCTCTCTCTCCGCCACTATTCAGGCCGCCGGCGTTCCGGCCGCGGTTGCTTCCAAGACGGCGCGCCCCAGGGTGCGCCGTTCGCTTCAATGGTGGCCCCGTCGGCCCCCCGCGACGCTAGGTTGAAAACTCCGCCAGGGCCGGAAGGCAGCAACGGTATTGACTGATGCGGGTGCCGGGGCAAGCTGGCGGGGCTACCGCCATTTTCGGGCGCAGCCCGAAATGGCGGCCCTAAGTTTGCTGCGCAAACCCAGGGTCCCCTCCTGCCTTCCAATCCCCCGCGCCTGTCGTCGCGCCCCCCCGTGACCAAGGGGGGCTTCGCGCGCCGTGGCTGCGTGCTTCGACCCAGAGCTGTCTCTGTCACGAGGCCTGCCCAGCCCGCGAGCTTCAACTACGCTTCGGTTTATCCGCTCTTATCGGTCTTTATCCGCGTGCTCCGTGACAAAGCTTGCGCGGTTCAGGGGTCGGGGTGGAGCCAGGTGGGGGCGCCGGTGGCGTAGCGTTCGTGTTTCCAGATGGGGACGCGGGACTTCACTTCGTCGATGATCCAGCGGCAGGCTTCGAAGGCGGGGCCGCGGTGGCCGGCACTGACGCCGACCCACACCGCCAGCTCGCCCAGGGCCAGTTCGCCCGTGCGGTGCACGCAAGCCGCGCGGGTGATGGCGAAGCGCTCCAGGGCCTGGTCGATGATGGCCTGGCCTTCGGTTTCGGCCAGCGCGCGGTAGCTTTCGTAGAACAGGCCCTGCACCGCCCTGCCCTCGTTGTGGTCGCGCACCCAGCCTTCGAAGCTGGCGTACGCGCCGGCGTCGTGGCCAAGCAGCTGCTCGCGCAGCGGCGCGATCAGGAACGGCTCCTCGCTGATGGCGAACCGGTTCATCCGCCCGACACCGGCGGGATGAAGGCGATCTCGCAGCCGTCGGACAAGGGGCTGTCCCAGGGGACGAACGCGCCGTCCACCGCCACGCGCAGCTTCGTCGCCGGCAGGCTGAAGCCATGGCGCAGCGACAGCGCGTCGTAAAGCGCGCGCAGCGACGCCGGCAGCGGCAGCAGTTCGCGGTCCACGCCCGCCGCTTCGCGCAGGCTGGCGAAATACAGCACCGTGACGCTCATGCGCCCGCCTTGCCTACGTCGCGCTTGCCGCCGCGCTTGGCCAGCAGCTTCGCCGGTCCGATCACCATCGCATGCGACAGCGCCTTGCACATGTCGTACACGGTCAACGCCGCCACCGTGGCGCCCGTCAGCGCCTCCATCTCGACGCCGGTGCGGTGGGTGGTGCGCACCGCGCACTCGATGCGCAGCGTCGTTTCATTGACCCAGGCCACGTCGAAGCGGCAGCCGTCGATCGGCAGCGGATGGCAGAACGGGATCAGTTCGTGCGTGCGCTTGACCGCCATCGTGCCGGCGATGATTGCCGTGTCCACCACCGCGCCCTTGGCCGTGCCCATGGCGGCCTTGCGGAGCGCCACGGCCACCGCGGCCGGGAACTTCACCCGGCATTCGGCCACCGCCTCGCGTGCGGTCACCGGCTTGGCCGAGACATCGACCATCGCCGGACGACCGGCCGCGTCGAGGTGGGTAAGTTTCGCCTTCGCCATGTCAGCCGCCTATGTAGAACATCTCGATCTTCCTGCGGTCGGCGGGTGCCGACGCGCGCTGTTCGCTGTAGCGGTCGGCGCGCAGGCGCCACAGGCCCGCCAGGTGCTCGGCCAGCGCATCTTCGCCGCGCCCGATGTGTTCGCGCAGCGGCTGGCCGCGGGTGGCGAACAGGCAGGTGAACAACTGGCCGTCGGCCGAAAGCCTGGCCCGGTGGCAGTCGCCGCAGAACGGGTCGCTGACCGAACTGACGAAGCCGACCTCACCGGCGCCATCCTCGTAGCCGTGGCGGGTGGCCACTTCGCCGCGATAGGTGGGCGTCAGCGCACGCAGCGGCCAGCGCGCGTGGATGCGGTCGCGCAGCTCGGCCGAAGGCACCACGCCCTCGCGCCGCCAGCCATTGCAGTTGCCCACGTCCATGTATTCGATGAAGCGCGGCACGTGCGGCGTGCCGCGGAAGTGGCCGGCGATGGCGAGGGCCTGGTCTTCGTTGAGCCCGCGCTGGACGACGCAGTTGAGCTTGATCGAGCGGAAACCCGCCTGTTCGGCGGCGGCGATCCCGGCCAGGACGTCGTCAACGTTGCCGCGGCCGCCGGACAGCGACCGGAACATGACCGGGTCCAGGGCGTCCAGGCTCACGGTCAGCCGATGCAGGCCGGCATCGCGCAGCGCGCGCGCCTGGCCGGCCAGCAGCGAGCCGTTGGTGGTCAGGGCCAGGTCGTCGATGCCCGGAATCGCGGCCAGGCGGGCGACCAGGTCGGGCAAGTGCTTGCGCAGCAGCGGCTCGCCGCCCGTGAGGCGCAGCTTGCTGACGCCCAGCCGCGCGAACGCCCGCACCGCGGTTTCAATCTCGTCGAAGCCCAGGCGGCTGGCGCGGTCGAGCGCTGTTTCGTCGGGCGTTAGGCCCTCGGGCATGCAGTAGGGGCAGCGGTAGTTGCAGGTCTCGATGACCGAGATGCGCAGGTCGTGCAGCGGGCGACCCCGCACGTCACGCGGAAGGGCCGGCTCCACGGCCAGCGGGTGGTTCACGGCACGCGCCCTGACAGGGGCGCCGCCAACGGCAGCACCTCGCCGGCACTGGCCACCCGGTGGCCGCGGCGGCGCAGCGCCTCGGCGTCCTCCAGCGACGCGTAGTGGTAGAGCACGCAGCGCGCCAGCAGCGGCGCCGGGTACTCACGTTCGAGGTCGTCGATGCCGCTGTGCGACGGATTGCCGTGCAGCGCGCAGTCGTGCGCCACCCACTCGCCGGCGTCGGCGTGGCGGGCCAGCATTTCGGGAATGGGCCGGGTGTCGCCGGTCCACACCACGCTGCCGGGCAGCCGCAGGCCGAAAGCCGTGTCGGGAAGGTGGTGCCGGACCGGGAACACTTCGTAGGCAACGTCGCGGTGCCAGAAGCCGCGCGTCACCGGAACCAGCTGGAAGGCGTCCCACCAGTTGGCGCCGCCCTCGGCCACCACGCCCGGATAGTCGGCCACGCGCGCCTGCAGGTGCGCGAGCACCGTCACCGGCACGTAGAGCCGGACCTTGCCGCGGCGCGCCGGGTCGAAATAAGTCGCGAAGAAGAGCCGCTCCAGGCCCGCAACATGGTCCATGTGCACGTGGGTGATGAACAGCGCATCGGGCAGCGCCTGGTAGCGATGCACGAAGGCCGTCAGCGCCTCCTGCCCGCAGTCGATCATCAGTTCGGGCGCACCATCGCGCTCGATCACGGCGGACGCCGAGCCCAGCGTCACCGCCGCACCGGCATTGCCCACGCCCAGGAAGCGCAGCGCCCAGCTCATGCCGGCACGCCTTTGACGGCATCGGCATAGGCGCGCCGCAGCCGGCTGAAGCCCGGCTGCCAGCGCATGCCGCCGCGCGAAAGTTTTGCCAGCGAACGCGCCAGACGCCGCAGGTTGCGTTCGCGCCAGGCGCCGCCGCTGCGTCGCCGGAGGCAGCGGTCGAAATCGATCAGCCAGACACGGCCGTCCGGGTCCACCAGGACGTTGTCGGCGTTGAGGTCGGCATGGTCGACGCCCGCCAGGTGGAAGCGCGCAAGCACCTCGCCCACGGCCTCCCAGGGGGCCTGGTCCACGTCCTGGCCCAGCCACTGCGAGAGCGCCCTGGCGCCGGCGATCCGCTCCACCAGAATGGCGGCGCCGTAGCCCCAGCCGCGGCGCCAGTACCCGGCCACCAGCGGTGCCGGCACCGGCAGGCCTTCGCGATGCAGCTGCCCAAGCAGACGGAACTCGGCCAGGCTGCGCACGCGCGACTCGCCCAGCCAGGCGTAGCGTCGGCATCCGAGCTTGGCCGCCAGGCCGCCGCGACGATAGTGCCGCAGCACCGCCTCGCCGGCGTCGCCGGGCACGAACCAGGCGGCTCCGCGCCCCCCTTCGCCGACCGCGCTGGCGGCGGCGCCGTAGTGGGCCGGATCCAGCAGCTCGGGGCCAGCTTGCCGCAGCCGCACCGCGTCGAACACAATCACTCCTGCGCCGCGATCATCGCGGAACGTCTGGTGTCGCTCGGCGGCGGCGCTCACTTCCATGCCGGCCAGTCTAACCAATGCCCGTGAACATCGCGCCGCGATCGCTCTGCCTGATGCGCCTGTCGGCGCTGGGCGACGTCACCCACGCGCTGGCGCTGGTGCGCGCGCTGCAGCGCGCCATGCCGGCACTGGCGATCACCTGGATCATCGGCAAGGGCGAAGCGAAGCTGCTCGAAGGCCTGGACGGCGTCGAGTTCATCGTCTTCGACAAGAAGGCAGGCCTGGCGGGATGGCGCGACCTGCGCGCCCGGCTTGCCGGCCGCCGGTTCGACGTGCTGCTGCAGCTGCAGCTGGCGCTGCGCGCGGGCCTGGCCTCCACCGTGGTCCGAGCCGACCGGCGCATTGGCTTTGATCGCGGACGCAGCAAGGAAGGCCATGGGCTTTTCATCAACGAGCGCATTGCGCCGGGCGGCCACCATGTGCTGGACGCCTTCCAGCAATTCCTGGCGCCGCTGGGCATCGCCGCCGGTCCGGTGGAATGGCGCATGCCGGTACCCGAGGCGGCACATGCCTGGGCCGCCGGACACTTGCCCGGCAGCCAGCCCACGCTGCTGATTTCGCCCTGCTCCAGCCACCCGTTGCGCAACTGGCGCGCCGAACGCTACGCCGCGGTGGCCGACCACGCCGCCGCCCGCGGCTGGCGCGTGGTGCTGTGCGGCGGACGCAGCCGGCTTGAGCGCGACACCGCCGACGCCATCCTGGCGGCCATGGCCGGCCCGGCCATGGACCTGGTGGGCAAGGACACGCTCAAGCAGCTGCTGGCCCTGCTGGCCCGCGCCAGCCTGGTGCTGACCCCCGATTCGGGCCCGACCCACCTGGCCAACGCCATGGGCACGGCCGTGCTGGGCCTGCATGCCTGCACGGATGCCGAGCGCTCGGGACCCTGGTCGGACACCCGCTGGTGCGTCAATCGTTATTCCCAGGCGGTGGAGAGCTTCCTGAAGATCCCCGCGGCGCAGGTCCGCTGGGGGCGCCGGGTCGAGTTCCCGGGCGTGATGGACCTGGTGACGGTGGCCGACGCGCTGGAGCGTTTCGACGCCTACGCGGCCGCCGCGGACGAGCGCGGGCGACTGCCGGCTCGTACCGGGCAGGACGGGCTGCCGTACCGGCCGTCGGATCTGCGCGGGAAAATGTGAACTAGTTCACATTTTTCTCTCCTTCACGGCGAAAACGGCTCCGCGTTGGTGTAAACGTGGCCTGAATGGTCGCCAGCGCGCGGCCACCTGCCAACCGCCCCCCCGGAGCCGCCCGATGCGCAGCCACGTTCGCCGACTCCTGCCGGTCGCCTTCCTTGTGCTCGGCTGTGCGCCGCTGGCGGCGCAAAACCTGCCCAATCTCACCGAGTTCAGCAGCACCGCGGTGGCTGCGCACAGCGGGCTGTGCATGGAAGTGCCGGGCGCCTCGACGGCCGCCGACCTGCAGCTCACCCAGAACACCTGCAGCGCGCGCCCCGAGCAGGGCCTGCGCTTCGTGCCCGTGAACGGCCAGCCGCAGGTGGCAAGCATCCGCACCGCCGGCGGCCTCTGCCTGGCGGCGCGCCCCGCCGGCACGGTGCACCGTACGGCGGTCGTGGCGGTGGCCCGCCACAACCCCGCCGACCAGCGCATCC
>NZ_JAIBFH010000112.1 GCF_019459675.1 Arenimonas sp. | reverse complement strand
TCGGTTTACACGACGGGGCCCGGCCATCGCCGGGCCCCGTTTTGTGCGGGCCTTGGGATGCGGCTACCATCGGCGCATGCGGCAGCCGCCGCGGCACCCACCAAGGAAGCCTCCATGTCGATCGATCTCGAGGGCCTCTCGGCCAAGGAACTCCAGGCGCTCATCGCCAAGGCCAACCAGCGCAAGAAAACCCTCGCCAAGCGCAAGCCGGTGGCGGCCGTGCGCAAGAAGCTGGTGTCGCTGGCCAAGGCCGAGGGCTACAGCGTGGACGAACTGTTCGGCACCTCTCGCATGGTGCGCGAGAAAGCCGGCGTGTCGACCGCTGCCAGGAAGACCCCGGGCAAGAAGTCCGGCCAGAAGGGCGTCAAGGTCGAACCCAAGTACCGCAATCCCGCCAACCCGGCCGAAACCTGGGCCGGCCGCGGCATGCCGCCCAAGTGGCTTTCGGCGCAGCTGGCCCAGGGCGGCAAGCTCGAAGACTTCCTGATTGCCCGCTGACGGCGCCTGCGCCGCGGCGTAAGCGGCTAGAGGTTGCGGCGCGAGGGCAGGATCAGGTTGCCGAACAGCAGGCCCGCCACCAGCGCAATCAGCGCCGACAGCAGCGCGAACGCCGTGTCCAGGCCCAGGAACACGTCGCGCTCCATCACGAAGTTCAGGCTGCGGAAGCCCACGCTGCCCGGCACCAGCAGGATGATGCCCGGCACGCGGATCAGCGCGCCCGGCCGGTTGAACCAGCGGCCATAGGCATTGCTGACCACCGCCAGGCCCATGCTGGCGAAGAAGGCGCCGCCGGCGAAGTTGTCGGACGCCAGGCCCAGCACTTCACCGCCCACCCGGGTCAGCGCGTAGCCCAGCACCACCGACGCCATCACCAGCGGGTAGTCGCGGCCCGAGGCCCGGAACAGCACGGCGAACGCGTACGACGCCACCAGCAGCGCGGCCATCTCGGCCTGCCAGGTCAACGCCTGCGGCGCGGCTTCCATGGGCTCCCAGCCCAGCAGGCGAACCAGCTGCATCGCGGCCACGGTGCCGAACGTCAGCTTCATCAGGCTCATCAGCGCTCCGGCGAAACGTGCGGTGCCCGACACCAGCTGCTGGCTGGACAACTCGCTGATGGCATTGGTCAGCGTCAGGCCGGGCATCAGTACGATCAGCGAGGCGACGATGACGGTCTTGAGCGACAGCGGTTCGATGAACGTGGCCACCGCCGCCGCCAGCAGCGTGGCGATCAGCGCCGCGATCGCCTCCAGCCCCTCGGCAAGACGGGGGCGACCGGCAGCCAGCACGTAAAGCACGCCGATCAGCACGCCGATGCTGCCGCTGGTGATCACGTCGGGCCAGTCGGTGCTCAGCAGCCCGGCCACGGCGGCGGCCGAAAGGCCGAAGCTCAGGGCCGTCAGCACCTGCGCGCGGCGGCGCGGCGGCCGGTCCAGCGCCCGCAGGGCCGCGAAGCCCGACACCAGGTCCAGCTTGCCGGCCAGCACGTCCTCGGCGATCGCATCGGTGGCCGCCAGGCGCCCCAGGTTCTGGTCACCCGGCTCCAGTCGGATCACGCGGGTGATGCCGTTCTGCTGTCCGCGCACCGGGTCGGCGAAACTGAAGATGATGCCCGTGGGGTTGGACCAGATCTCGCACTCCAGGCCCAGCCGATGCGCCACGGCCGACACCGCGCCCTCCAGGCGCTGGGCCGAGGTGCCATAGGCATGCAGGCGGGTGGCGAGCTCGGCAACGAATGCCGTCTGTGCTTCGTAGGTCGCCTGGCTGGTCAGGACAGGGGTTGTCATGGGTGAAAGCATGGCATGAATCGGCGGCGGCACTCAGGCGGCGCCTGAACCGCGCCTTCCCCGCGCAGCGCACGCGGTACCCGTCGCCGCCCGCGCCAGCTATCCTCATGCTCAGCCCGCGGCCTGACCCGGCCTGCTTGCCCGTTGTTTGGGTATCCCCGAGGAAAGCGACCCGGAATGAGCGAACGGCCCAGCATCGAACCCAGCCAGAGCCACCCGGGCATCCTGGTGGCCAGCGGCGACTGGACGCTGGCCAACGCGACGCAGCTGCTGGCGCTGCTGGGCCAGGCGCCCGAAAGCGCCAGCGACATCGACGGCCGCGACATTTCCCGGCTCGATTCAGCCGGCGCGATGATGCTGTCGCGCTACGCGGTGAAGGTCGGCCTGGGCCTGGCCACCGTGGAAGTGCAGCCCGCCTTCAACTCGCTGACCCAGACCGTGCAGGCCATCTGCGAAAACCCGCCGCGGGTCAAGCGCAAGGACTATGGTGTGCGGCAAATGCTCGCGCGCATGGGCTACGCCGTCGAGGACTACACCCGCGAAACCCTGGCCCTGGTGGGCTTCCTCGGCCTGACGCTCAAGACCGGCCTGGGCGTGGCGCTGCGCCCGGTGCGGTTCCGGCTCACGCCCACGGTGGCGCACATGGAGCAGGTGGGCCTGGACGCGGTGCCGCTGGTGGTGCTGCTGAGCTTCATGATCGGTGCGGTCATCGCTTTCCTGGGCGCGACGGTGCTGCGCGATTTCGGCGCCGAGATCTTCGTGGTGGAACTGGTGGGCGTGGCCTTCCTGCGTGAGTTCGGCGTGCTGCTGACCGCCATCCTGCTGGCGGGACGCACGGCCAGCGCTTTCACCGCGCAGATCGGCGCGATGCAGTCGGGCGAGGAAATCGACGCCATCCGCACCCTGGGCCTGGACCCGATCGAGCTGCTGGTGATCCCGCGCCTGGTGGCGCTGATGGTGATGCTGCCGCTGCTGACCTTCCTGGCCATGATCGCCGGCATTGCCGGCGGCATGGCGGTGAGTATCGCCAGCCTGGGCCTGACGCCGGAAATGTTCATCACGCGCCTGCACGAAACGCTGTCGGTCCGCCATTTCTGGGTGGGCATGGTGAAGGCGCCGCTGTTCGCGATGGTGATCGCGCTGATTGGCTGCCTGGAGGGCTTCCAGGTACAGGGCACGGCCCAGTCGGTGGGTGAGCGCACCACGTCCAGCGTGGTGCAGTCGATTTCTCTGGTGATCCTGATCGACGCCTTCGCGGCGCTGTTCTTCATGGAGATGGACTGGTGAACGGCGCCGTCGTGGACGAACAGGCGCCGGCCATCCGCGTGCGTGGCCTGCGCAACGCCTTCGGGCGCCAGGTGGTGCACGAAGACCTCGACCTGGACGTGCGCCGCGGCGAAATCATCGGCGTGGTCGGTGGCTCTGGCACCGGAAAGTCGGTGCTGATGCGCGCCATCCTCGGCCTGCGCGATCCGCAGGGCGGCAGCATCGAGGTGCTGGGCGTGGACGCGCTTTCGCAGGCGGGCCGCGACAGCGGCGTGATCGAGCGCAATACCGGCGTGCTGTTCCAGAACGGCGCGCTGTTCTCTTCGCTCACCGTGGCCGAGAACGTCGCGGTGCCGCTGAAGGAACACTACGGCGAACTGCCTGACGACATGATCCACGACCTGTCCATGCTCAAGATCCGCATGGCCGGCCTGGGCGAAGACGCCGGCGCCAAGCTGCCGGCGCAGCTGTCGGGCGGCATGCGCAAGCGCGCCGCGCTGGCCCGTGCGCTGGCGCTGGATCCCGCGCTGCTGTTCCTGGACGAACCCACCGCAGGCCTTGACCCCATCGGCGCCGCCGCATTCGATGCCCTGATCAAGACCCTGCAGCACGCCCTGGGCCTCACCGTGTTCCTGATCACCCACGACCTCGATACCCTGTACACCATCTGCGACCGCGTCGCCGTGCTGGCCGACCGCCGCGTGCTGGTGAATGCCCCGCTGGCCGAAGTGGAACAATTCGACCATCCCTGGGTGCAGGAATACTTCCACGGCCCGCGCGGACGCGCTGCGCAGGCCGCCCAAGCCAAGGAGGCTTGACCATGGAAACTCGCGCCAACCACGTACTGATCGGTGCCTTCACGCTCGGCGTTTTCATCCTGGCCGTGCTGTTCGCGCTGTGGGCCGCCAAGTACACCACCGAGAAATCATTCCAGGAATACGACATCGTCTTCCAGGAGGCCGTCACCGGACTGAGCGTGGGCAGCCAGGTGCTTTACAGCGGCATCAGCGTCGGCGGCGTGCGCAACCTCTCGCTGGTGCGCGACGACCCGCGCAAGGTGGTGGCACGCATCCGCCTGTCGGCCGACACCCCGATCAAGACCGACACGCGGGCCAAGCTCACCCTCACCGGCCTGACCGGCACGGCCGTGATCCAGCTCACCGGCGGCAGCCCCGGCAGCCCCGCGCTGGAAGCGCCCGAAGGCATGCGGGTGGCCACCATCCCCAGCGAGCCGTCGGCGCTGCAGAACATCGCCGCCACCGCCAGCGAGATCGTCGACCGCGTGAACCTGCTGCTCAGCGACGACAACGTTGCTCGGGTCACCCGCACCCTGGAACAGCTCGACCAGGTCACCGGCGCCATCGCCGGCGAGCGCGAGGAGATCGCCGGCCTGATCCGCAGCGCGCGCGCCGCCAGCGAAAAACTCGAGGCCACGCTGGCCAGCGCCGACAAAACCATCGTCGGCATCGACCAGGGCGTGGTGCAGAAGCTGCCCGACATCGTCGCCAAGCTCGACCGCACGCTGGCGCAGCTGGAAAGCACCAGCCAGAACGCCAACGACATGCTGTCGGAGAACCGCCAGGCCATCGCCGACTTCAGCAACGACGGCCTGGGCCAGGTGGGGCCGACCATGCGCCAGCTGCGGTCGCTGATCCGCGAGCTCGATGACCTGGCCGACAAAGTCGAGACCAACCCGGCCGGATTCATCCTGGGCCGCGAGCAACCCGAGGAGTTTGAACCATGAGCCGCGCTTCCCTGTTCATCGCCGCTGCCCTGGCCCTGCTGCTGGCCGGCTGCGGCTCCATCGGCGGCCCCAAGACCGACGTGACGGTGTATTCGCCCGCCACCGCCGTCACCGTGGATCCGTCGTGGCCGAAGGCCGACTGGTCGGTGTCGGTGGGCGTGCATGCCGCCAACGCCATGCTTGATTCGCCGCGCATCGCCGTGCGGCCCCGGGCCAACGAGATCCAGACTTACAAGGGTGCGCGCTGGGCGGACAACGCCCCCGACCTGCTGCAGACGGCGCTGGTGGAGGCCTTCGAAGACTCCGGCCGGGTCGGCTCGGTGACGCGCTTCGGCGGCGGCAGCACGCGCGGTGACTACGGGCTGTGGATCGAAGTCCGCCAGTTCGAAACGGTTTACCAGGGCGACAAGCCCGAGGCGGTGATCGAAGTGCAGGCGCGCCTGGTCAAGCTGCGCGGCGGCGGCCTGGTGGCCAGCAAGCGCTTCCGGCACGCCGTGGCCGGCAGTACCCCGGAAGTGGACGATATCGTCGCGGCCTTCGGCCAGGCCATGTCCGACCTGGGCACCGACGTCGTGGGCTGGACGCTGATCGAAGGCCGCCAGCACGAAGCCAGCACCCTGGCGAAGTAAGCCGTGCGCACGGGCCTGTCGTGGCCGGCCCTCGCCGGCCTGGCGATGCACGGGGCACGGCCGTTCGTTACGGGCTGGCGCTCGGCGACACGGCCTGGATCCGACGGAAGGTGAGGTTCAGCCGCGCCGGTACCGCGCGCGCGGTGCGCGGCAGCGCGTGCTGCCAGTTCGCCTGGGTGTCGCCGGACATCAGCAGCAGGCTGCCGTGCGGCAGCTCCATCGCGAAGGTCCTGGAATGGTCGCGCCGGTGCCGGAAGCGGAAACGTCGGGTCCCGCCCAGGCTCAGTGAAGCGATCATCGGGCGCGCGCCCAGCTCCGGCTCGTCGTCGCTGTGCCAGCCCATTGCGTCCTGGCCGCTGCGGTAGAGGTTGGCCAGCACGCTGTTCATCGCTACGCCGCTGGCCGCATCAATGCGCGGCCGCAGCTCCGCCAGCGCCGCCGGCCACGGCCGGGGCTCGAAACGCGCGCGCGAGTACACGTAGCTGGCGCCCGGGTCGCCAATCCAGCAGCTCAGCCGCGGCGAATCATGTTCCTTGCCGAACAGCTTGATGCGGTGGGTTTCCCAGGCAATCTGCCCGCGCAGCGCCTCAAGCAGCGCATCGGCTTCGGACACCGCCAGCCACTGGGGCTCGAACCAAAGCTGCGCGTCCGCAAGCGCCGGCAAGTTGTCTGGAAAAAGCATCACCACCACCCGGCCTTATCAACGCTGAAAATGTACCCGGTACATTTTCTACTCGCCGGTGTCGGCTACGGCGGCGATGACCTGGCCCAGCTCCAGCAGTCGCAGGTCGCTGCCGGGGGCGCCCACCAGCTGCAGGCCCAGGCCGCCGGGCAGCGGCAGGCTGAGAGCGGGACAGCCGGCCAGTGAAGCAAGGGCCGTGAGGTCGGCCAGGTTGGCCGGTTCGTCGGCGCCATAGGCCGGCGGCGCCGTGGCGGTGGTGGGCAGCAGCAGCACGTCGAACTGTTCGAACAGGCGCCGCACCTGCACGACGTGTTCGTCCAGGCGGCGGTCGGCGCGGGCGAAGTCGGCGGCGCTTTTGCGGGTGGCGAAGTGCAGCAGCTCGCGCAGCCGCGGCGACGCGCCGTCGAGGCGATGCTCGTGCGCGGCCAGGATTTCGGCCTCCATCAGCAGCAGCGCGGCCCGGCGGGTAGCCGCCACTTCCAGCGGCGCCACTTCCAGCGCCACCGGCAGCGCGCTGCCGAACACCGGCGCCACGCGCGCCATCACGGCGCTGAAGTTCTCCACCACGGCCGCATCCACGCCCAGTGCGGCCAGGTCGGCCACCACGCCGGCCTTGAGTTCGCCCGGCACCCAGTCGGGCGGCGCCAGCGGCACGCGGCGCTTGCGCGAGCGCGGGTCGCCGGCGTCGTAGCCGGCCAACACCGGCAGCAGCAGCGCCGCGTCCTGCACCGTGCGCGTGATCAGGCCCGGACAGTCCAGCCGGCGCAGGCCGGCGGCCAAACCGCGGCAGCTGAGTTCGCCAAAGGTGGGCTTGTGGCCCACCAGGCCGCAGAAAGCGGCCGGGATGCGCACCGAACCCAGCGTGTCCGAGCCCAGCGCGGCGACCGCGTGGCCGGCCGCCACCGCGGCCGCCGAGCCCGCGGACGAACCGCCCGAGGAAAGGCCGGGCAACACAGGATTGCGGACGTCGCCGTGGTGCGGATTGCGGCCCACGGTGCCAAAGCCACATTCATCAAGATTGGTCTTGCCCAGGAACACCGCGCCGGCGCCGCGCAGGCGGCGCACCACGTGCGCGTCGCGCTCGGCCAGCCCGGCATGACCGGGCAGCCCCAGGCTGGTGGGCATGCCGGCCACGTCGAACAGGTCCTTCACCGCCATCGGCACACCGTCAAGACGGCCCAGCGGCTTGCCCTCCGCCCGCCGGTCGTCGCTGGCACGGGCCGCGGCCAGCGCACCCGCCGCGTCCACCCACGTCCATGCGTTGAGGTGGCCGTCACGCGCGATCGCCGCCAGGCAGGCGCCTGTCAGCGCCTCGCTGCTGGTTTCGCCTCGGGCCAACGCGTGCAGAACGCGATACAGCGGGGCCTGGCGCAGGGCATCGGGGCTGGCGGTCATGCGGATGCGTTCCGGATCCATGGGGGCCTTCGAAGTGTCCTTGATTGCCCGCTCGCGGGCAAACCGGGACAATCCAGACTTCAGCGTATGGAGTTTCCGTGATGACCGAACGTGACGTGATGGAATATGACGTGGTGGCCGTTGGCGCAGGCCCGGCCGGCCTGTCGTTCGCGATCCGGCTCAAGCAGCTGCGGCCCGAGCTGTCGGTGTGCGTGATTGAAAAGGCGTCCACCATCGGCGCGCATATCCTGTCGGGCGCCGTGATCGAGCCCGGCCCGCTGGACGCCCTGCTGCCGGGCTGGCGCGACAATCCGCCGCCGGTCTGCGTGCCCGCGACGCAGGACGAATTCTGGTTCCTCACCAAGACCGGCGGCACCAAGTCGCCGATCGTCCCGCCGCAGATGAACAACCACGGCAACTTCATCGTCTCCCTGGGCGCCATGTGCGCCTGGCTGGCGCCGCAGGCCGAAGCGCTGGGCGTGGAGATCTACCCCGGCTTCGCCGCGGCCGAGATGCTTTACGACGACGCCGGCGCCGTGTGCGGCGTGCGCATCGGCGACATGGGCGTGGCAAAGGACGGCACGCACAAGCCCGGCTACACCCAGGGCATCGACATCAAGGCCAAGGTGACCGTGCTGGCGGAAGGCGCGCGCGGCCACCTCACCAAGCAGCTGGTGAAAAAATTCGGCCTGGACGCGCAGTCCGATCCGCAGAACTATTCCATCGGCATCAAGGAACTGTGGCAGGTGCCCGAGGGCCGCGTTGCCCCCGGCAAGATCGTCCACACGCTGGGCTGGCCGGCCGACAGCCACACCTACGGCGGCAGCTTCCTGTACCACCTGGACAAGAACCAGGTGGCCCTGGGCTACGTGTCGGGCCTGGACTACCGCGACCCGAACTACCAGCCTTACGAGGCCTTCCAGCAGTGGAAGAACCACCCGCTGGTGAAGTCGCTGCTCGAAGGCGGCACCATCCTCAGCGCCGGCGCGCGCGCCATCGTCACCGGTGGCTGGCAGTCGCTGCCGAAAGTGGAAATGCCCGGCGCGCTGCTGATCGGCTGCGGCGCCGGCCTGCTCAACGTGCCCAAGATCAAGGGCACCCACCAGGCCTTCCGCAGCGGCATGCTGGCCGCCGAACACCTGGCCGCGCAGTCCGAAGCGCTGGCCAGCGCGGGGTTCGACGCCAAGCTGCGCGCGTCGCCGGCGATGGCCGAGCTGCGCAAGGTGCGCAACATCAAGCCGGGCTTCAAGAAGGGCCTGTGGTTCGGCCTGGTCAACTCGGCCTGGGAAACCGCCACCGCCGGCCTGTCGCCGTGGACCTGGCGCTGCAAGCCCGACTGGAATTCCCTTCAGAAACTCGACGTGGCCGAGCAGCCCAAGCGCGACTACGTCGAACGCACCCTGGCCCCGCGCGACCGCCTGGCCGGCGTGTACTTCGCCGCCACCGAACACGACGAAGACCAGCCGGTGCACCTGCGCGTGTCCAACACCGACATCTGCGTCACCCAGTGCGCCGAGGAGTACGGCAACCCCTGCCAGCGCTTCTGCCCGGCGGGTGTTTACGAAATCGTCGCCGACGCCGCCCAGCCCACCGGCAAACGCCTGCAGATCAACGCCGCCAACTGCGTGCACTGCAAGACCTGCGACATCAAGGACCCGTACCAGATCATCACCTGGGTCACGCCGGAAGGCGGCGCGGGTCCCAATTACCAGGGCCTCTGAGCCAGCGATGAAGCTTGCGCTCGCCACCGCCATCGCCGCGTTCGGCCTGGACGAAGACCTCGAGCCGCTGCGCCAAGCCTGCGCCGAGGCCGGCATCCAGACGTCCATCGTGGCCTGGGACGACATGACGGTGAGCTGGGCCCGCTTCGACGCCGTGCTGCTGCGCTCGCCCTGGGACTATGTCGATCGCCTGCCGGAGTTCCTGGCCTGGTGCGACCGCACCGCGACACAAACCACGCTGTGGAACCCGCCCGACGTGGTGCGCTGGAACACCGACAAACGCTACCTGGGCGAGCTCGCCGCACGCGGCCTGCCCGTGATCGAAAGCCACTTCCTGGCGCCGGGCGACGACCCGGCCGCGCTGCCCGAACTGGCCGAGTTCGTCGTCAAACCCACCGTGGGCGCCGGATCGCGCGACGCCCAGCGCTACCTGCACGCTGACCGCAGCGCCGCCATCGCCCACGCCAGACGCCTGCTCGACCAGGGCCGGCACGTGCTGGTGCAGCCCTACCTGAAAGCCGTGGACGAACAGGGCGAAACCGCGCTGCTGTTTTTCCAGGGAGGTTTCAGCCACGCCATCCGCAAGGCGCCGCTGCTCAAGCGCGGCGAAGATCCCACCAGCGCCCTGTTCAAGGCCGAAAGCATCACGCCGCGCCAGCCGTCCGCGGCGGAGCTGGACGTGGCCACCCGGGTGCTGGCGGCGCTGCCGTTCGACACCCTGGCCTACGCCCGCGTCGACCTGCTGCCGTCCGACAGCGGTCCGCAGCTGCTGGAGCTCGAGCTGACCGAGCCCTCGGTGTTCCTGCCGTACGGCGAAGGCGCGGCGGCGCGATTCGCGGCCGTTCTCGCGGCGCGCCTCGCGCGGTAACACCGGCGCCGGGGGCCGATTTTCAGTCGGCCAGGACGCGCGCCATGACCTGGCCCGCCAGCGCCTCGGGCGTTTCATTCAACGTGTCGAGCACCAGTTCGGGGTGCTCGGGGACTTCGTAGGGCGAATCGATGCCGGTGAAATTGCGGATCTGGCCCGCACGCGCCTTGGCGTACAGGCCCTTGAGGTCGCGCCGCTCGGCCTCTTCCAGCGACGTGTCCACGTAAACCTCCAGGAACTCGCCGGGTGCGAACAGCTCGCGCGCCATGCGTCGTTCGGCCCGGAACGGCGAGATGAAGCTCACCAGCACGATCAGCCCGGCGTCGCTCATCAGCTTGGCCACTTCGGCCACTCGGCGGATGTTTTCGACGCGGTCCTCGTCGGTGAAGCCCAGGTCGCGGTTCAAGCCGTGGCGCACGTTGTCGCCGTCCAGGATGAAGGTGTGGAAGCCCTGCGCATGCAGGCGCTTGTCCACCAGGTTGGCGATGGTGGACTTACCCGAGCCCGACAGGCCCGTGAACCACAGCACGCGCGGGGTCTGGCCCTTGATGCGGGCGCGCGCGGTCTTGTCCACGTCCAGGTGCTGCCAGTGGATGTTGGCGGCGCGGCGCAGCGCGAAGTCCAGCGTGCCGGCGGCGACGGTGGCGTTGGTCTGGCGGTCGATCAGGATGAAGCCACCCAGGGTGCGGCTGCTGGCATACGGCTCGAACGCGATCGCCTGGTCGAGGCTGAGATTGCAGTAGCCCACTTCGTTGAGGTCGAGGTGGCGGGCGGCCAGCTCGGCCTGGGTGTTCACGTCCACCTTGTGCTTGATGTCGGTGATCTGCGCGGTGACCGTGCGCGCGCCGATCTTGAGCCAGTAGGGCCGACCGGGCAGCAGCGCCTGTTCGTCCATCCACAGCAGGTGCGCGGCGAACTGGTCGGCCACCTGCGGCGGATCGCCGGCGGCGGCAATCACGTCGCCGCGGCTCACGTCCACTTCGTCGGCCAGCGTCAGCGTGATCGCCTGCCCGGCCACGGCGCGCGGCAGGTCGCCGTCGGCGGTGACGATGCGCTTGACCCGGGTGCGGCGGCCCGAAGGCAGCACCACCACCTCGTCACCGGGCGCCACGGTGCCGGTGGCCAGCGTGCCGGCGAAGCCGCGGAAATCCTGGTTGGGCCGGTTCACCCACTGCACCGGCAGGCGCATGGGCGAGGCGGTGTCGAGCGTGGTGATGTCGGCGCGCTCCAGCGCCTGCAGCAGCGAAGGGCCGGTGTACCAGGGCATGGCGGCCGACGGCTGCAGCAGGTTCTCGCCCTTCAGCGCCGACAGCGGAATGGGCTGCACGGTGGCGATGCCCAGCGTGCTGGCCAGTTCGGCGTAGCCGCTGACGATGGCGTCGAACACCGCCGGGTCGTAGCCCACCAGGTCCATCTTGTTCACCGCCAGCACCACGTGGCGGATGCCCAGCAGCGAAACGATGTAGCTGTGCCGGCGCGTCTGCGTCAGCAGGCCCTTGCGTGCGTCCACCAGCACCACGGCCAGGTCGGCGGTGGAAGCGCCCGTGGCCATGTTGCGGGTGTACTGCTCGTGGCCCGGGCAGTCGGCAACGATGAACTTGCGCTTCTCGGTGCTGAAGAAACGGTAGGCCACGTCGATGGTGATGCCCTGCTCGCGCTCGGCGGCCAGGCCGTCCACCAGCAGTGCGAAGTCGATTTCGCCGTTCTGGGTACCGTGGCGCAGGCTGTCTTTGGCCAGCGCGGCCAGCTGGTCGTCCAGCAGCAGCTGGGTGTCGTGCAGCAGGCGCCCGATCAGGGTGCTCTTGCCGTCGTCCACGCTGCCGCAGGTGATGAAGCGCAGCAGCGGCTTGTCCTCGTGCTGCTGCAGGTACTGGCGGATATCGGAAGCAGTGGCCATCAGAAGTAACCCTCCTGCTTCTTCTTTTCCATCGAAGCGGTGGGATCGTGGTCAATCACCCGCCCCTGGCGCTCGGAGCTGCGCGCCACCAGCATCTCGGCAATCACCTTTTCCAGCGTGTCGGCTTCGGACTCGATGGCGCCCGTCAGCGGGTAGCAGCCCAGGGTGCGGAAGCGCACGCGCTTGAGCATCGGCACTTCGCCCTCGCGCAGGGGCAGGCGCTCGTCGTCCACCATGATCAGCGCGCCGTCGCGGTCCACCACCGGCCTTTCGCGCGCCAGGTACAGCGACGGCACCGGGATGTTTTCCCGGTAGATGTACAGCCACACGTCCAGCTCGGTCCAGTTGGAGATCGGGAACACCCGCACGCTTTCGCCCTTCTGGATGCGCGTGTTGTAGACGTCCCACAGCTCGGGCCGCTGGTTCTTCGGGTCCCAGCGGTGCTGGGCGCTGCGGAACGAGAAGATGCGCTCCTTGGCCCGCGACTTTTCCTCGTCGCGCCGGGCACCGCCGATAGCCGCGTCGAAACCGTGCAGGTCCAGCGCCTGCTTGAGCGCCTGGGTCTTCATCACGTCGGTGTGCACGGTGGCGCCGTGGCTGATCGGGTTGACGCCCTGGGCCAGGCCCTCGGGGTTGGTGTGCCAGCGCAGCTCGACGCCGGTGTCGGCGGCGCGCTGGTTGCGGAAGGCGATCATCTCGCGGAACTTCCAGCCGGTGTCCACGTGCAGCAGCGGCATGGGCGGCCTGGCCGGATAGAACGCCTTCACCAGCAGGTGCAGCAGCACCGAGCTGTCCTTGCCCACGGAATAGAGCATCACGGGGTTGCCGAATTCGGCCGCCACCTCGCGCAGGATGTGCAGGCTTTCGGCTTCGAGGCGATCGAGATGGGACAGGGCGTGGTCGGTGATCATGGCCAAAGGATAAGGGTTTTGCCCCCGTCATCGGGTAATGAGCGCCGGGCATATGGCCATGCCGCCTGATCCTTTCCGGCCGCCGGAGCGCGCGGGTAGGTTGGCCATAACCCGCACCAGAGCCCGCACCCATGCCTCCCGTCGTCGCCAGCCTGCCCGTGCCACCCCTGCCCCAGGACCGGGTGGACCTGCTGGCGCGCCTGACCGACGGTCTGGACGCTCCGGGCCTGTGGTGGCTGTCGGGCTATGCCGCCGGCCTCGCCGCACGCCCCGGCATGCGTCCCGCCGCCGCGGTGGAGGCCTCCGCCCGGCTCACGGTGGTGTACGGCAGCCAGACGGGCAACGCCAAGCGCCTGGCCGAACTGCTGGCCCAGGAAGCCGAGGCCTCCGGCCTGGGTGTGCGGCTGCTGCGCGCCGACGCCTACCCGGTGCGGGAGCTGGCGACCGAGAAGCTGCTGTACGTCGTCATCAGCACCCAGGGCGACGGCGATCCGCCCGATGACGCCCGCGGCTTCGTCGAACACCTGCTGGGCAAGCGCGCGCCGGCACTGCCCGGCCTGAAGTTCGCCGTGCTGGGGCTGGGTGATTCGAGCTACCCGCAGTTCAACGTCACCGGCCGCCAGATCGATGCGCGGCTCGAAGCGCTGGGCGCACAGCGGTTGTTCGCGCGCGGTGAGGCCGACCTCGACCTGGACACCGTCGCCACCCCCTGGCGGGCGCAGGCGCTGGACGCCGCCAGGGAAACGCTCAGGTCGGCCGCTCCGATGGCCTCGGTGACACCCCTGCGGGCAACCGCCGCCGTGTCGCCGTGGTCGCGCGAAAGGCCCTTCGCGGCGCCCGTGCTCGCCAACCAGCGGCTCAGCGGCCGCGGCAGCCGCAAGGACGTGCGCCATGTCGAGATTTCCCTGGAAGGCTCCGGCCTGAGCTACCTGCCCGGCGATGCGCTGGGCGTCTGGCCCAGGAACCCGCCCGCGCTGGTCGACGCCGTGCTTGAAGAGCTCAAGCTCGACGGCGGCGCGCGCATCGGCGTGAGCGGCCAGGACTACCCGCTGCGCGACTGGCTGGGCCAGCATCGCGAGCTGACCCGGCTGTCGCGGCCCTTCCTGCAGGCGCACGCCGAACG